>JAAXUL010000282.1 GCA_013336035.1 Chloroflexales bacterium | reverse complement strand
GCGATGGCCATGCTGGGCCTGGTCGGCGGCCCGCTGCTCTTCGCCTCGTCCATCCTTGTGCTGTTCGGGTTCTACGAGCAGGTGTCCGTGTGGGGGGCCATCACCACCATCCCCGAGTTCTTCTGGGAGCTGTCGCTGGGCATCTGGCTGATCGTCAAGGGCTTCAAGCCAGCGCCGATCGTGTCCCAGCCCGCCCAGGTAGCGCCGAACGATGTCCTGATCGGAGCATAGATAGGCACGATGGGGAGGGTTTGCGGGAGGGCTGAAGATCCTCCCGCAAGCCCTCATCACTCCGCCCCGTGGAGGGTTTATGCCGGCCTCACCACCGGCAACGTACCGAAGGAGGACATTCACGTGAAAGCAATGGTCGCAACAGCCTACGGCTCGCCGGAGGTGCTTCAGCTCAGAGAGGTTGAAAAACCGGCGCCCAGGGACAACGAGCTTCTGATCAAAGTACATGCGAGCACCGTCAATGCCGGGGACACTCGGATGCGCAGCTTTACCGTCCCGCCCCTGCTCTGGCTCCCCGCGCGTATCGCCCTCGGCTTCAGCAAGCCCAGGCACCCCATCTTCGGCATGGAGCTCGCCGGCGAAGTGGAGGCCGTCGGCAAGGACGTGCGCCGGTTCAAGGTGGGCGACCAGGTCTTCGCATCGACCTTCGCGGAGCAGTTTGGCGCCCACGCCGAGTACAAGTGTCTGCCCGAAGATGGGGCGGTGGTCATAAAACCGCCGCATTTGACCTATGCGGAGGCCGCCACGCTGCCGATTGGCGCCCAGACCGCCCTGTTCTTCCTCAAAGCAGCCGGCATCCAGCCCGGGCAAAACGTCCTCATCAATGGCGCTTCGGGTAGCGTCGGCACATTTGCCGTGCAGCTTGCCAAATACTTTGGCGCCGAAGTGACCGGGGTCTGTAGTACAAGCAATGTTGCCCTGGTGCAAGCGCTGGGCGCCGACAGGGTTGTTGACTACACGCACGAGGACTTCACGAAGCGCGGCGAGCGCTACGACATCATTCTGGACGCGGTTGGCAAGACGACGTTCTCGCAGTGTCAGGGCGCCCTCAAGCCCAACGGCTACTATCTTTCTACCGTCATGGCCGGCGCCGCGCTGCGAGGGCGCTGGTATGCGCTGACCAGCGGCAAGCACGTCATTGGCGGGACCGCCGTCCCGCGCCCGGAAGCGCTCCTGTTTCTGAAGGAGCTGAGCGAGGCGGGCCGGCTGAAGCCGGTGATCGATCGCTGCTACCCGCTCGAGCAGCTGGCCGAGGCGCACCGCTATGTGGAAACGGGACGCAAAACGGGGAATGTCGTCATCACCGTGACGGCGTGACTGATAGGCTCGGAGGCTCTGGTGAAGTCAGCTATGACACCACGAGATGAGGTCGTCGCCGGACGTGGGGAGCGCCTTCCTTCGGCAGGCTGGGCGCTCGCCAGCCTGTCGCTCTCGATGCTGTTGTCTTCGCTTGGCACCAGCATCGCCAATGTCGCCCTACCAACCCTGGCGGAGGCGTTCAGCGTCTCCTTGCAGCAGGTCCAGTGGGTCGTCCTCGCCTACCTGCTCGCCACGACTACCCTGATCATTGGTGTTGGCCGGCTCGGCGACCTCGCCGGCCGCCGGCGGCTGCTCCTGGCCGGCATGGGTCTGTTCACGCTGGCCTCGGCCCTGTGCGGCATCGCCCCCACGCTCTGGCTACTGATCGCCGCCCGGGCGGCGCAGGGCCTCGGGGCGGCGATTATGCTGGCCCTCACGCTGGCGTTGGTCGGCGAGACGGTGCCGCAGGCCAGGACCGGCAGCGCCATGGGGCTACTGGGCACGATGTCGGCCGTCGGCACCGCCCTCGGCCCGTCGCTCGGCGGCGTCCTGCTCGCGCGCTCTGGTTGGCCGGCGATCTTCTTCGTCATGGTGCCGTTGGGCGTCCTGACGCTGCTGCTCGCGCACCGCTTCCTGCCCGCAGATCGCCGGGGGACACAGACAAAGCGGGTAGGCTTCGACTATGTGGGCACGCTGCTGCTTGCCCTGACGCTCGCGGCGTATGCTCTGGCCATGACGAGCGGGCGCGGCAGCTTCGGCCTGGGTAACCTGGCGCTGCTGGTCACGGCTGTCGCTGGCCTCGGGCTCTTCCTGCTCGCCGAGGCGAAGGCCGCCGCGCCGCTGATCCAGCTGTCGCTGTTCCGCGAGCCGGTGCTGAGCGCGGGGTTCGCGATGAGCGCCCTGGTCACGACGGTGGTGATGGCGACGCTGGTGGTCGGCCCATTCTATCTCTCCGGTGCGTTTGGGCTCGACCCGACCCGTGTCGGCCTCATCATGTCGGTCGGCCCCATCGTCGCCGCACTGACGGGCGTGCTGGCTGGCCGCAGTGTCGATCGGCTTGGCGCCCAGCCCATGACCATCGCCGGGCTCATCGCTATGGCAGTCGGCTCCGCAACCCTGACGATGATGCCCACGAGCGTTGGCGTCCTGGGGTACGTCGCGCCGCTCGTCGTCATCACTGCCGGCTATGCGCTGTTTCAGGCGGCCAATACCACCGCCGTGATGACCCAGAGCCAGGCGGACCAGCGGGGTCTCATCTCCGGCCTGCTCACCCTGTCGCGCAATCTCGGGCTGATCACCGGCGCCTCGCTGATGGGCACCCTGTTCGCACTCGGGGCGGCGACGAGCGACATGAGCGCCACAAGTCCTGAGGCGGTCGCGGCCGGCATGCGGCTCACCTTCGCCGTCGCCACGGCGCTCATCGTCGTCGCCCTTACTATCGCGTCTGGAAGCCATGTGCTTGCGCGGCGCGCCGCTCATGTGAGCCGTGAGCAGGAGAACGGCCGCGGCCAGGGTGAGCAGGCCACTGAGGGCACATAAGCCCTGGCTGCGTGGAAGCGACCCGTGCTCTATTGCCGGTCTGGTAGGGCATACGCCTGCCAGAATCCGCCCCCTCCATATCCCCAGAGAAATCCCCATCTCCATCCCCATATGTGGGGAGGTATCCTCCCCACATTCTTTTGTATTGTGCAGCTACACGAAACGAACCCCTACAACGATACGCAAGCTCATCCAAGGGGGCAGAGACGAGGGGCAGCATGAAGACAACACATCCATCGACGAAGGATCACGACGAGCCCCAACTGTACGAGATCCGCCTCAAGGGACACCTGGATGACCGCTGGGCCGACTGGTTTGACGGCCTGACCATCACGCGAGCAGACAATGGCGAGACAGTGTTAACCGGCCTGGTGGCGGATCAGGCCGCGCTGCATGGCTTGCTGCGCAAAGTGCGCGACCTCGGACTACCGTTGCTCTCAGTCGTGCAGGTTGAGCCCGAACCGGGGGCCGGGTCGGATAATAAACCGTGACATGTGTCACGATCGTTCAGAAGGAGATAAGCCCATGAGCACGCGTACGCAGGCTGTCAGCAAGGAGCGGACGATGCGACCAACAGCGGCGGGTATTATCCGTTGGACCGGTGTAGCTGCGATGGTGGCCGGGCTTATTTTCGCGGGCATCCAGCCGATCCATCCGCCTGACTTTCTTTCATCAGTCACCACCAGCACATGGGCAATCTTCCTGTCCTTAAAGACGGCCATGTCCATCCTTTTCGTGCTCGGCATTGCCGGGCTCTACGCGAGACAAGTAGAGAAGGCCGGTTGGCTGGGCCTGATCGGCTTCCTCATGTTGAGCCTCTTCTGGTCGCTTTCGACAGCCTACATCTTTGCAGAAGCCTTTATCTTGCCGGTGCTGGCGACCGAGGCACCGCGGTATGTGGAGAGCTTCCTGGGGATGTTCAACGGGTTTCCCGGCGAGATAAACCTTGGCGCTCTCCCTGTGATCTATGGGGTGCTCGGGCTCCTGTATATGCTCGGCGGCCTGCTCTTTGGCATCGCGACATTCCGCGCCGGCATCCTGCCGCGCTGGCCGGCCGCTCTCCTTGCCGTCGCGGCCACGGCGACCCCCCTGGCTGCGCTGCTCCCACACACAATTCAGCGGCTAGCGGGGATGCCGGTGGGGTTCGCGCTAGCCTGGCTGGGCTTTGCACTCTGGTCGGAGCGGCGCGCGCACGCCGTGCACCCCGTCCCTGGAACGACAAGCCCCTCGCTCCGCCACAGCGGCGCCGAGTAAGCTCGCAGGAGACCGCAGGGCGTGGACAGACGGCCACACGGTCGCCTGTCCATACCACCTGGCGCGCTCGTTTCGGAGCGCGCGGCGAACCGCCCACGGTACAGCGTCAATCAGCCCAAGGAGCTAAACATGCAAGCGAATGCCCTTGATGAAGGCCACGCCCCCGACGAGCCGCAGCGTACTGAGCGCGGGAAACCGAGACGACCCGGAGCGCCAGCAAAAGCGGGTTCAGCGAAGTGGGTCGTCGCCGGTCTGTTCCTGTTGAGCGCCATTCCGCTCGCCGGCGGCGCCTTCCGCCTCAGCCAGCTGGCCGGCGGCGCGGAGGTCACGCCGGACAACGCGCGCTTCTTCGCCGCGCCCCTGCCGGTGGTGCTGCACATTGTGAGCGTCACCCTCTATGCCCTCCTGGGCGCCTTCCAGTTCGTGCCCAGCTTGCGTCGTCGGCGGCACGGCTGGCACCGCGCCGCCGGGCTGCTGGTGATCCCCAGCGGGCTGCTCGCCGCCCTCTCCGGGCTGTGGATGACCCTGTTCTATCGCATGCCGGCCCACGATGGCGCCCTCGTCTATGGCTTGCGGCTGCTCTTCGGGTCGGCCATGCTCTTGTCCATTCTCCTCGGTGTCGTTGCGCTCCGGCGGCGGGCTTTTGTCCAGCACGGCCACTGGATGCTGCGCGGCTATGCGATCGGCATGGGGGCGGGCACGCAGGTGCTCACCGGGATGGTCGCGGCAGCCTTCGCTGACCCGCCGACCGAGCTCAGCCGCGCGCTGCTGATGGGCGCGGGCTGGGTGATCAACCTCGCAGTGGCCGAGTGGATCATCCGCAGGCGGCCGGCCCGTCCGGTCCGCACGGCAGCAGCCGTATGAGATTTCTACGCAAAGGAGTGTCTACGATGTCCGAAGTATCGACCTTCAGGCTCTACGTGTTGAGAGCTATGTACGCGTTCATGGCTATTGGGTTGGGGGTTTTTAAATTGCCCGCGATGTTCAATCCTCCTGCGAACTTGTCGACCATGGGCAGTGTTGTTCTCAGCGTGCTCGCTGCGCTAGCGCTCTTGGCAGTGCTGGGAATTCGTTACCCACTCAAGATACTGCCACTACTGTTCTTCGAGTTTCTGTGGAAGGCTGTATGGGTTCTGGCGTTCGCGCTCCCCCAATGGTCTGCCGGGCAGTTAGCCCCGGACGCTCAAGAAGTACTGATCAACAACCTCGTGGGTATTGTGTTGGTCCCACTCGCCATTCCGTGGGGCTACGTATTCAACCAGTATGTGAAGGCGCCCGGGGATCGGTGGAGGAAGCAGATGACCTCGAGTACTCCAAAGCAGCCTTCGGCTTCGCCCCCGGAAGCGGCAACGGGCCCCCAGCGGTAATATGATCTCGCAAAGGCAAGTATGAAAGCGATCACCTATACACGCTACGGCCCGCCAGATGTGCTCCGGCTTGAAGAGGTCGAAAAACCTGCACCCAGAGCCAACGAGGTGCTGGTGAAGATCTGCGCGGCGTCTGTCAACGCCTACGATTGGCGGTACATGCGCGCCGACCCGTTCCTGGTCCGGCTGGTCGGCGGGCTGCTCAGGCCAAGCAACCCGCGGCTCGGCGCCGACATCGCGGGGCGGGTTGAGGCGGTGGGCAGCCAGGTCACGCAGTTTCGGCCAGGCGACGAGGTCTACGGCGACCTCGCCGCATCGGGGAACGGCGCGTTCGCCGAGTACATCGCTGTCCCTGAACAAGCCGTAGCGCTGAAGCCGGCCAATCTCACCTATGAGCAGGCGGCAGCCGTGCCGATGGCGGCCGTCACCGCGCTCCAGGCGCTCCGCGATGGTGGTAAGCTTCGGGCGGGGCACCAGGTCTTGATCAACGGCGCATCGGGTGGCGTGGGGACCTTCGCGGTACAGATCGCCAAGGCGTTTGGCGCGGAGGTCACCGCGGTGTGCAGCACGCGGAATGTCGAGCTGGTGCGCTCGCTCGGCGCGGACCACATCATCGACTATACGCGCGAGGATCTCACGAGGGCCACGCAGCGCTACGATCTGATCCTCGCGGTGCATGGCTACCATCCGCTCGCAGCCTACCGGCGTCTGTTGCGCCCCGAGGGACGCTATGTCATGGTCGGCGGCTCCGGCGCTCAACTCTTTGAGGTGCTGCTCTTCGGGCCGTTGCTATCGGTGGGTGGGCACAGGCGGCTGGCGTCTTTTTCGGCGACGCCAAGCAGCAAGGATCTGCTGGTGATGAAAGAGCTGCTTGAGGCGGGGAAGGTCGTGCCCATCATCGACCGATGCTACCCCTTGGGCGAGACCGCTGAGGCGATCCGCTATCTTGAGGGCGGGCACGCCCGCGGGAAAGTCGTCATCACCGTGGCGCAGGGCAGCCAGGGCTAACCTGGCTGGAGCCTGTCTAGACTGGACAACCCTTTTATGCGCACGCTTGCGATTGCTCCTGGAGTCACCCAAATCGTGCTCGTCCCGCGCCAGGCCATCAACGCCTACCTCGTCGGCTCGGTGCTCGTCGACGCCGGGATCCGTGCCTCTCGCCGCGGGCTTCTGGCGGCGCTCGCCGACCGACCGCTCACGGCCCACGTGCTGACCCACGCCCACGCCGACCACCAGGGCGCCAGTGCCGCCATCTGCGCGACGCGTGATGTGCCCCTCTGGTGCGCCGAGGCCGAGCGCGCGCTCGCCGAGAGCGGGCAGGTGACTCGCGCCTACCCCAACCCCGCAGACCCCGTGGCGCGCTTCCAGCAGCGCTACTGGGCCGGGCCGGGGTGGCCTGTGGCGCGAACCCTTCGCGAGGGCGACGCCATCGAGGATTTCTGTGTCGTCGAGACACCAGGGCACGCCCCCGGCCACCTGGCGCTCTGGCGTGAGCGCGACGGCGTGCTCATCGCCGGCGATGTGCTGGTGGACATGCACATGCTGACCACGGCGCGCGGCTTGCACGAGCCGCCCGTCCGCTTCACCGCTGACCCGCACCTGAACCGGCAGTCCATCAAGAAGCTCGCCGCTCTGAAGCCGAAGCTGATCTGCTTTGGTCATGGCCCGGTGCTGCACGACCCTGCCCCCCTGCTGGCGCTGGCCTCACGTCTCTAAGCACGGCAATCGTACCTGGAGCCATCAGCTATGGGCCAGCTAAGATCCGGCCCACGCCGCACCACCACGGCGGCCGCAGCGAGGGCGAGCAGCGCCGCCGCAAGCCAGATGAGCCGCGCCTCGCTGCCGGCGCCGCCGACCAGCCTCGGCCACGCGTTGACGGCGCCGTGGAACAGCCAGGGGAGGAGCACGCTCCCGCCCGTGCCGCGGTACAGCCACGTCATGAGCACCGAGGCGGCGAGCACGATGACGAGGAACGGCAGGGCCGTCTCCAGTGACTGGCCGCCGGCGATGCTGTTGGGCACGAACATGATCGGCACGTGGAACACGAACCAGATCACCCCGATGTGGGAGCCCGTGGGCGCTCGCGCCGCCAGATCACCCTGCAGCTCTCGCCAGATCTGCTCATCGGCCTCGGCCTCAGCCTGCGCGCGGCCCGGCAGCGGCTCGGCCACGCCCCGGCTCAGCACCACCACCGGGAAGGGGCCGAGCGTGCTGCGGCCAGCTGCCCACGCCGCGGCGAAGCTTCGCTCGAGCGCCGCCGTCTCCTCCGCTGCTGCCGCAAAGGTGCCCGTGGAGGCCAGCAGCGCCCGGTACTGCGCCGCGGCCGTGTCCGGGAGGTCGCGCCCCGGGATCTGTCCCGGTGCAAGGGCCAGCAGCCCGAGAGAGCTCAGCCGGCCCAGGGCCTGGAACTACCCGCTGGCCGCAGCAGCCGCGGCCCGCAGATGCGGGAGCCGCAGGTCCTGCTCCTCGTGGGCCGCGTCAACCAGCACCAGACCCACGACCTCAGCGGGGTGCTGCTGCGCAAACAGGCGCATGTTCAGCCCGCCCAGCGAATGCCCGACCAGCACGTAGGGGCCTGGCTCCCCCGCGCGCTCCAGCAGCGTGTGGAGCTCGCGCACCATCGTGGGGCTGGTGCGCTCGTGGGGACTCGGCTCACTCCAGCCCAGGCCGGCCCGGTCGTAGACGCAGACGCGGGCGATCCGTACCACCTCGGGCTGCACGCGTGCCCAGAAGAGCGAGAAATCGTTGGCCCCGGCATCCATCTTGCTCCTGTTCCTGGAGATCTGTCGCTACTTGAGGCCGGCGAGCCAGCCCTCGATGGCCGCGGAGACGCTCGCGGGGTGGGTGGCCTGGACGTAGTGGGGGGCGTCGGGGATGAGCACGTACTCCGCATGCGGGTGGCGCGCGGCGAAGGCTGCGGCGGCCTGCTGGAACGCGCCGGCCGGGAGCCCCGGGACATCACACGCCCCAGCCGCGATCACCAGCAGCGGCATCGTCAGCCGCCCCTCGGCGGCGTGGAGCTCGGCGGGGACGCTCGCGGCCGCGAGGGCAGGCCCAGGACGAAGGCTTCGAGCACCTGCCGGTCGATGGCGGCGAAGTCGGCGTCGTGCTGGCGCAGGTGGGTCTGCTGGAGTGTCGCCATGCCGTGGACGAGGGCCCAGACACCGTAGGCGATCTCCTCCAGCCCAAGGCCCTCACGGGTGGCGAGGGCTCCGCTGTCGAGGGCCGCCTGCACGGCGTCGAGGAGGAAGCGGTAGGGCGAGCGCTCGCCCGGCGCTTGCTGAAGCGAGGAGCGACCGGAGG
>JAAXUL010001029.1 GCA_013336035.1 Chloroflexales bacterium | reverse complement strand
GCGGCTTGAGCCGGATCACCGCCTTCAGCTCGCTTTCCGATTGGTCGAATGCGCCCTGGGTCCGATACGCGATGCCCAGGCCCAGCCGCGGGCCCTCGAAATCGGGTGCCGCCTTGGCGCCATACTGGAACTGCCTCACTGCATCGTCCACGCGCCGCAGGCCGAGGTATGACGTGCCGAGCACGACGTGCGCGGTGGCGACTACGCCCACGCCCCAGAAGATCACCCACGCGACGAGCTTGCCGGTGTTGAGCAGGGCGAAATAGGTGAACAGCGCGACGTGATTGCCGCCGCCGGTCGACACCAGAATCGGCGTGGCGAAGCCGCCCAGCGCGCCAGCCACGGCCAGGGACAGGTGCAGCTCGGCGGTGCGCCGCCCCAGCAGCCGGGCCGACTCGAGGTAGGCGCTGACGAAGTCGCCGTAGGGGGTGGGCGGCTCGGTGCCGTCGGCGTCGAGCAGCGCGGTGATCGTGGCCGTGGTCGTGGGCGCCTCGAGCTCGGGCTGGGCGAGGACGTTGTCAAAGTAGCCGCCCAGCATGTCCAGGGCGAAGTCGAAGGCGTCGCCCTCGTTGGGCACAAAGCCCTGGAGCAGCGCCAGGGTCATCGGCTCCTCGCCGGGGCGCCCGTACTCGAGGGCGCCGGCCACGGGCGGCGTGTGGGGGTAGCCGACCTCCTCGGTGAGGTAGCGGCCGATCTCGAGGTCGGGGTTGACGCCGCTGTCGACCTTGCGGAAGAGCTTCATAATCAGGCGGCCGCCGAAGTTGATCGAGCTGTTGCTCTGCTCGCCGCGCATCACCGCCGGGTCGAGGCCCGCCCCGTCGCCGACCATGCCGCGCAGGGCTCTGGTGGCGACGGCGCCCAGCTCGCCGCCCCGCTCGCCGCGCAGGCGCCGCCGGCTGACGATCAGGTCGAGCAGGGCGCTGCAGAAGGCCCGCTCGATCAGCGGCTCGTAGAGCACGCCCGGCTCGTCCTGGTCCGCGCTGAAGCGCAGGCGGGCCACGACGGCGTGGTGGGCGTCGGCGACGATCTGGCGGGCCCGCTCGCCATCGGCGTAGGCCATCGGCAGCAGGTAGGTCTCGTTGCTGCCCTCGGTGTACTGGACGTTGGCCAGCACGAGGTAGGTCAGGCCGCCGTTGACCGGCAGGATGATCGTATCGGCGATGCTCACGCCCTTGATCTTACGGGCCTTGGCGCCGAACCAGCGCCGCGGGCGCAGGTACTGCGGCAGCACCTGCTCGAGGCGGACCTGGCGCCCATCGTAGAAGATCGCGTCCCAGTTGCCGGCCTCAATCGTGACCAGGGGCGGCTCCGCGGGCTCGGCGGGCGGGCCCTCGGGGCGCACGCCCTCGACGCGCTGGGGCACCAGGCTGAACCAGTAGAACGAGTGCGGGCCCAGAGTGATGAAGTACGGGCTGTCGCCCACCGCGGGGAACTCGACCTGGCCGAACATCTCGACCGGCATCATCCCGCGGTAGGCCGACAGGTCGAGCTCGATGCCCTGGACGAAGCGCGAGAGGTTGGCGACCACGAGGATGGTCTCGTCCTCGTGGCGGCGCACGAAGCAGAGCACCTTGCGGTTCTCGGGGTGGAGGAACTCGAGGCTGCCGCGGCCGAAGGCCCGGTGGCGCTTGCGCAGCGCGATCAGGCGCCTGGTCCACCAGAGCAGCGAGTGCTGGTTGGCGGCCTGGTTCTCGACGTTCACCATCTCGTAGTGGTACTCGGGGTCGGTGATCACCGGCAGGAAGAGCCGCTGCGGGTTGGCCCGCGAGAAGCCCGCGTTGCGGTCGCCCGTCCACTGCATGGGGGTGCGCACGCCGTTGCGGTCGCCGAGGTAGATGTTGTCGCCCATGCCGATCTCGTCGCCGTAGTAGAGCACCGGGGTGCCGGGCAGCGAGAAGAGCAGGCCGTTCATCAGCTCGATCTTGCGGCGGTGGTTGCCGAGCAGGGGGGCCAGGCGGCGGCGGATGCCGAGATTGATCCGGGCCTGGGGGTCCTTGGCGTAGGTGCGGTACATATAGTCCCGCTCCTCATCGGTCACCATCTCGAGGGTCAGCTCATCGTGGTTGCGCAGGAAGATCGCCCACTGGCAGCTCTCGGGGATGCTGGGCGTCTGGTGCATAATGTCGATGATCGGGAAGCGGTTCTCCTGGTAGACGGCCATGTAGAGGCGCGGCATCACCGAGAAGTGGAAGGCCATGTGGCACTCGTCGCCCTCGCCGAAGTAGGCGATCAGGTCCTCGGGCCACTGGTTGGCCTCGGCCAGGAACATGCGCCCCGGGTACTTCTCGTCCATGTGGCGGCGGAGCTGCTTGAGGTAGGTGTGGGTGCGGGGCAGGTTCTCGCAGTTGGTGCCCTCCTCTTCGTAGAGGTAGGGGATGGCGTCGAGGCGCATGCCGTCCACGCCCATGTCGAGCCAGAACTCCATGGCCTTGACGATGGCCTTGTGTACGGCCGGGCTCTCGAAGTTGAGGTCGGGCTGGTGGCTGTAGAAGCGGTGCCAGTAGTAGGCGTTCGCCAGCGGGTCCCAGGTCCAGTTCGAGGTCTCAAAGTCCTTGAAGATGATCCGGGCGTCCTTGTACTTCTGGGGGGTGTCGCTCCAGACGTAGAAGTCGCGGTAGACCGAGCCGGGCCTGGCGCGGCGGGCCCGCTGGAACCAGGGGTGCTGGTCGGAGGTGTGGTTGCAGACCAGCTCGGTGATCACGCGCAGGCCGCGCCGGTGGGCCTCGCGGATGAAGTTTCTTACGTCGGCGATGTCGCCGTACGAGGGGTTGACCTCGTTGTA
Source organism: Chloroflexales bacterium (assembly GCA_013336035.1). Lineage (GTDB taxonomy): Bacteria > Chloroflexota > Chloroflexia > Chloroflexales > Chloroflexaceae > CAIWXH01. The sequence continues at coordinate 429 of JAAXUL010001029.1, read as the reverse complement.
GTCGGCGATGTCGTATCCGTCATCCTTCAGAGGCGAGGGGTAGAAGGGCAGCAGCCAGATCGCCGTGACGCCGAGATCCTGCAGGTAGTCGAGCTTCCCGGCGAGGCCCTTGAAATCGCCGATGCCGTCGCCGTCGCTGTCGGCGAAGGCGCGCACGTGGACCTCGTAGATGATAGCGTCTTTGTACCAGAGGGGGTCCCCCGCGAAGATCTGCGGGGCCTTCGGCCTGGGCTGCTTTATCGTCGCCATGGTCTCCTGCTGGCCGGGGCCATGCCCCGCGCCCCAAAGGGGCCGAGGGGCGATGCCCCGTGCCCCGGCTTCTTACGAGTGCGCCGGTGCGGGCGCTACGCCCCTTGGCCCGGGGGTTGCTCGCACACGGCCCTACGCGTAGTCCCCCACGAGGGGCTCTGTGGTCTCGGGGCGCTCGAT
>JAAXUL010000281.1 GCA_013336035.1 Chloroflexales bacterium | reverse complement strand
CAGCGCCTGTCTTGCTCGCCTTAGCAGGTGCGATTCTCGCCACAGCGCCTGTCTTGCTCGCCTTAGCAGGTGCGATTCTCGCCACAGCGCCTGTCTTGCTCGCCTTAGCAGGTGCGATTCTCGCCACAGCGCCTGTCTTGCTCGCCTTAGCAGGTGCGATTCTCGCCACAGCGCCTGTCTTGCTCGCCTTAGCAGGTGCGATTCTCGCCACAGCGCCTGTCTTGCTCGCCTTAGCAGGTGCGATTCTCGCCACGACAGGGTGCGATCCTCACCTTCGCAAGGCTCAGCGCGGACTGTGACGGCCTTGCCGTCGCTCCACAGCTCCACACTCTACCCAGCGCTCTGTGGAGCTATGGTGGCCCTCACAATACGCCCCTTGCCTGTTCGCTGCACGAACAACAGGCAAGGGGCGCAAGGCGTGTTTAGCTGTCTGGCTTCGCTACGGTGCTGATGTCGGCCGCCCGCCCCCAAAGCCCCCGCCGACCTGCACGCTGGTCGCCTCGACCGTGTCGCCGTCGCGCGCGCCGATGACCACGACCCGCTCGCCGGGCTGCACATCGCTGAGCTGGCCGTCCACCTGCTTGCGCACGCTGCCGCCCTTGGCCAGCCGCACCGTCACGCTGGTCCCATCGAACGTTGTGATAATGATCTGGTCGCCCTCCACCCGCTCGACCGTGCCCATCACCCCCTGCCCGCGGCCGGGGATGCCGGGTGTGCCCTGCAGGGCCCCCGCGCCGGGCCCGCCGCTCTGGGCCGCGCCCGCCCCCTGCCCGCCGCGCTCGGCGAAGAACTGCTGCGTGGCCTGGGCGCGCCGCTGCATCCCGGACTGCACGCCCATCTGCTGCCCAACGAAGAAGGCCGCCGCGCCCACAAGCACGACGGCGACCACCCACACGATCCGCTCAGCCATAGAGATAGTCCTCCTATCGGAAGAGGCAGGGCTGCGTACTACTCGTAGCGCAGGGCCACGATCGGGTCAAGCTTGGCCGCGCTGCGCGCCGGCGCGATGCCGAAGAAGAGCCCCACCGCCAGGGCGAAGCCGAAGGCCAGCAGGGCCACGTCCCAGCTCAGGCTGGCGGTCAGCGCCCCGGTCAGGTTCACGAGCAGAGCGATGCCCGTGCCGAGCAGCAGGCCGATCAGCCCGCCCGCCCCGCTCAGCGCCAGGGCCTCAAAGAGGAACTGGAGCAGGATGTCGCTCTCGCGGGCGCCCAGGGCCTTGCGCAGGCCGATCTCACGCGTGCGCTCGCGCACCGAGACCAGCATAATATTCATGATCCCGATCCCGCCCACCAGCAGCGAGATCGCCGCGATCGCCGCCAGGAACAGGGTCAGCATCTGGGTGGTCTGGGTCACCGTCTCGAGGATATCCTGCTGATTGATCGCGCTGAAATCGTCATCGCTGCCATCGAGTGACAGGTTGTGCTCCTCGCGCATCACGGACTCGGCCTCGCTCAGGGCCGCGTCCACCACCTCGGCGCTGGCGGCCTGCACGACGATATTCGAGACGCTCCAGCTGCCGCCGACAGCGCGGGCCCCGAAGAGCTTGCGCTGCGCCGTCGAGAGCGGCACGATCGCCCCATCGTCGGCCGAGCCGAAGCCGGTGCCGCCCGTGCTCTCGAGCACGCCGATCACCTTGAAGCTCTGGCCGTTCGCGCGCACCTGCTGGCCGACCGCGCCGCCGTCGGGGAAGAGCGTCTCGGCCACGTTGGCGCCAAGGACGATGACGCTCTCCGCCGAGCGCTGCTGGTCGGCGGTGATGAAGCTGCCCTCGGCCACGGTCGAGCTATGCACGGTGGCGTAGTCGGGGACGGCGCCGGTGATGCGGGCGTTGCCGTTGTTGCCGCCGGCGACCAGCTGAGCGAAGCCGCTGTACTCGGGCGAGACGAGCGCGATGTTGGGCGCGCGCGCCTGGTCGGCCAGGGCCTCGGCGTCGTCCATAGTCAAGCTCGCGCCCTCGCCGACGGCGCCGCGCACCCCGCCGCTGCTGCTCGCCCCGGCGCGGATGGTGATCAGGTTGGCGCCGTTGGCGGTGATCCGGCTGGTGATCGACTCCTGAGAGCCGCGCCCGATGGCGAGCAGGGCCACCACGGCGGCCACGCCGATCAGCACGCCCAGGGCGGTGAGCAGGGTGCGCAGCGGGTTGGCCCGCAGGGTCGCCAGGGCGAAGCGCGCCGTCTCGCCCCAGCTGATCCCGCCCCGCAGCAGCTCGTCGATCTGCGCATCGAGGTCAGCCGAGGCGGGGGGCGCCACAGCCGCCTCGCCTATGCTCTGCGGGTTCGTGCTCATCGGGCAATCCTCCACTGCTTGCGGACCGGCAGCCTGCGGCGGGGGGCGAGCGCCGGCCCCGCCGGGGCCCCGTCGTGGACCCAGGCCGCGGCGGTCGGCACATCGCGCACCAGCAGGCCATCGCGGATCTCGAGCAGGCGTCTGGTCTGGCGGGCCACGTCGGGCTCGTGGGTCACCACGATCACAGTCATGCCGGCGCGGTTCAGGTCGGCGAAGAGGGCCATGATCTCGGCGCTGGTCTTCGTGTCAAGGGCGCCGGTGGGCTCGTCGGCCAGCAGCAGGGCCGGCTGGTTGACCAGGGCGCGGGCGATGGCCACGCGCTGCTGCTGGCCGCCCGACAGCTCGTGCGGCTTATGGTCCATGCGGTCGCCCAGGCCCACGCGCTCCAGGGCCGCCGCCGCCCGCTCGGCCCGCTCCTTTGCCGGGATGCCGCCGCGGTAGGCCAGGGGCAGAGCCACGTTCTGCAAGGCCGTGGCCCGGGCCAGCAGGTGGAACTGCTGGAAGACGAAGCCGATCTTGCGGTTGCGCACCGCCGCCAGCAGCGCGGGGTCAAGCTGCTCGACGGGCAGGCCGTCGAGCTCGTAGCTGCCGGCGGTGGCCGTGTCGAGGCAGCCGATCAGGTTCATCAGCGTCGACTTGCCCGAGCCCGAGGGGCCCATGATGGCGACGAACTCGCCGCGCCTGATCTCGAAGCTGACGCCGCGCAGGGCCTGGACCTCGAACTCGCCCATATGGTAGATCCGCCGCAGGTCGCGGGCGACGATCATAGTGCTCATGGCTATCTCCCTATCCCCGGAGGCGGGCCGCCAAGCCCGGGGCCGCCAAAGCCGCCCAGGCCGCTCTGGCGATTGGTCGGGCTGGTGCCCGAGGCGCTGGACGCGGTGATCACCAGGATGTCGCCCTCCTGGAGGCAGAGGTTGCCGGTGTCTACGCAGCTCAGGATCTCGGTCTGCCCATCGCTGGTCAGGCCGGTCTCGACCCGCACCGGCACCGCCGGCTGGCCCACCGCCGCGCGCACCTGCACCACCTTGGCGTCGCCCTGGCTCTGGACAGCCCGGCTCGGCACCATAAGCGCGTCGGCGTGCTGCTCGACCACAATGGTGCCGCTGGCGGTCATGCCAACCTTGATCGGGTGGTCGCCGGGGCTGAAGCTGACCCGCACCGGGTAGGTGGCGACGTTCGAGGTCACCGTCGCCGTCGGTGCGACCATGGTGACCGTGCCGGTAATCGTCGTATCAGTCAGGGCGTCGAAGGTCACCGCGACCGTCTGGCCGACGGCCACCTTGCTCACATCGCTCTCGCTCAGGCTCAGGTCGACGTAGAGCGTCGTGGGGTCGATCACGGTGATCGTGGTGCTGGCGCTGGTGGTGTCGCCGACGCTCGCAAGCACCTCGGAGACGACCCCGGCGAAGGGGGCGGTCAGGGTTGAGTCCTGCAGATCGAGCTTCGCCTGCGCGAGCGCCACCTCGGCCTGGGCAAGATTGGCCTCGGCGCTAGCAATGCTCGCGGCCGAGCCGGGCGAGGTGAGCTGGTTCAGGTTGATCTGGGCCTGCTCGACGCTGGCCTGGGCGATGGTCAGATCCTCCTTCGAGGCGGGCTCGCGCAGGCTGTTCAGGCTGGCCTGGGCCGAGGCGACGCTGGCGCGCGCGCTGGCGATCTCAGCCTCGGTCGCGCCGTCCGCGACGGCCGCCAGCTGCTCCTGGGCGTCCTTCAGCTGCGACTCGGCCTGGGCAAGGCCGATCACCTCGTCCTGCTTAGCCTGTTCGAAGGCCAGCTGGGCCTGCCTGAGGCTCTCCTCGGCGCTGCTGACGGCGCGCTGGGCGGCGGCCTCGTTGTCTTTATTAGTCTGGGAAAGCTCGCCGGGGGCCTTCTCGAGCTGGCGGTTCTGCCAGTAGATCGTGCTATAGCTATCCTGGGCGTCGCGCAGATTATTAGCCGCCGTGGTCACCTGGCTCTCGGCCTTGGTCTTAGCCGCGGCCAGGCTGGCGCGCTGCGACTCGAGCGAGAGCCGGGCCTGCTCGGCGCTGGCCTTCGCCGAGGCGAGGGTCTCGGCGGTGGGGCCAGCGAGCAGCTCGTTCAGCTTGGCCTGGGCCGAGGCGAGCTGCGACTCGGCGCTGGCGATGTCGGCGGCGGTGGCGTCACCGGTGCGCGTTTTGGTGAGCGAGGCCTGGGCCGAGCGCAGCTGCGCCCTGGCGGCGGCGATCTCCTCAGGCGTGGCGCCCTCGCCGTTGGCTGCGGCGACGCCGGCCTGGGCCGACTTCAGGTTGGCCTCGGCCTGCCTGACCGCCAGATCCAGCTCCTCGGCGTCGAGGCGGGCGAGGGGCTGACCGGCCGCGACCGTGTCGCCGACGCCAACCAGAACCTCGGTGACCGTGCCCGAGACCGGGAAGGCCAGGGCACGGCTCTGGACGGGCTCGACGGTGCCGCTGCCCGAGACCGCGACACTGAGGGTGCCGCGGCTGACTGTGGTGGTGCTGGTGGCCGCCGCGGTCGCGCCGCTGCGGGTGAGCTGCCAGGCAACTATGCCGACGGCGGCAAGGCTCAGGGCGAGGGGCAGCAGCAGCCAGGGCTGGAATCGCCGCCCCCGACGGCTGCCAAGCTTACCGACTGCCCGCGCCTCGGGCGAAGATGATGTGACGCTCATAGGGCTCTCCTGCTTCAGGTGCGCCACAGGCACGAAGCAGTCGTGTGTTGCGGCGCCTGAGTTACAGGGTACCGCCTTGATGTTAAGATCCTGCATAGATCGATTGGAGGAGCTGTGTAGTTTGCTTTGCAATCAAATCTTCACACCGTCTGCACAATCGTTCGCTATCCTAATAAGCGCTCGCGTCGGCCCGCCACGCCCCGCGCATCGAGGCGGCTGTGCCAAAAGGCAACGCCACCGTACTGGAGACATCTATGCGGCGTCTACTTTTCCTCTGTAGCCTGCTCATAAGCCTGATAGCCACCACGGGTCTGCTCAGCGCGGCGCAGCGCGCCGCGGCGACCGACGCGACGAGCGCCGTGCCGGGGCAGTATCTCGTCCAGTTCACGCCGGGGACGTCTGAGGCCGAGCGGGCGGCCCTGATCGAGGCTGAGGGAGGCCGCATCGTAGAGCAGCTCACGGCTATCGACGTCGCGCTCATCGAGTTCCCGCAGCTCGAGTCGACGACCGACGCACAGATCGCGACCGACCTGGTGGCCAGCCTCTCGCAGGAGACGGACATCCGCTACATCGAGCCAAACACCACCTACAACAGCCTCAGCGAGAGCTATACGCCCAACGATCCGCTCCTGAGCCAGCAGTACGCCTGGGGGCTGATCGGCGCCTACGAGGGCTGGGCGGTGACCCGTGGCAGCGCGGATGTGGTGATCGCCATCATCGACAGCGGCGTGCAGCTCAGCCACCCCGACCTGAGCGCCAGGCTGCTTTCCGGGTACGATTTCGTCGACCATGACAGCGCCCCCGACGACCCCATCGGCCACGGCACCCATGTCGCCGGGATTGCCGCCGCGAGCACGAACAACAGCCTCGGCGGCGCGGGGACGTGCCCCGAGTGTGGGCTGCTGCCGGTGCGCGTGATGAACGCCCGCGGCACGGGCACCCTGGCAGACATCGCCAGCGGCATCATCTACGCGGCCGACAGCGGCGCCAGGGTGATCAACCTGAGCCTGGGCGGCGGCGGATCTGACACCCTCGAAGCCGCCGTGAACTACGCCTGGTCGCAGGGCGTCTTCCTGGCATGCGCCGCCGGCAACGACGGCACGAACTTGACTGTGAACGCCTACCCGGCCGCGTACAGCGCGTGCTTCGCCGTCGCCGCCAGCACCAGCGCCGACAGGGCGGCATACTACTCGAACTATGGCGCCTGGGTCGAGGTGGCCGCGCCAGGCGATTCCATTATGTCAAGCTACACCAATAGCCGCTACGCGTCGCTGAGCGGGACCTCGATGGCCACGCCCCACGTCGCCGGCCTGGCGGGCCTGCTGGCCGCTCAGGGGCTCAGCAATAGCCAGATCCGCGACCGCATCTGCGCCACCGCCGACCCGATCGAGGGCACCGGCACCAGCTGGACGTGCGGCCGCATCAACCTGGCCCGCGCCGTGCAGGCAGGAAACACAGCCGAACTGTCGCCGCGGGCGTATCTGCCCGCCATCAGCAGATGAGGGGCGCCGCTCGCTGGAGGGCCGCGCGGCGCTGAGCCAGGGCAGTGGCCCTCAGTAGCGCTCGCCGGCCGCGACCAGAGCCTCGAAGCCGACGATCGCCGCGTCCCAGTCGCCCGCGTCGCGCGGCTTGTAGACGAGCTGGGTGGTCGATCGGGCGCTAGCCTGGCGCCCGGCCGCGATGTCGGGCAGGTGCCCGGTCGCCACGGCCTGAACCAGAATATTGCCCATCGCCGTCGCCTCGACCGGCCCGGCCACCACCCGGCGCTTGCAGGCGTCAGCGGTGAGCTGGCAGAGCAGAGCGTTCTGGCTCCCGCCGCCTACGACGCGCACAGTCTCGATCCGGCGGCCAGTCAGCGCCTCTAGCGCCTCGACGACCCAGCGGTACTTGAGGGCGAGACTCTCGAGGCAGCAGCGCACCAGCGCCCCGACCGACACAGGCTCGAGCTGCCCCGTGCGCCGGCAGTAGTCCCTGAGCGCGGCCGGCATATCGCCCGGGTTGAGGAACTCGGGGGCGTCAGGGTCCACCAGGCTGCGCAGCGCCGGGGCCCCGTCGGCCAGGGCGACCAGATCGGGCCAGCTGTAGCGCTGCCCCTCACGCTCCCAGCGGCGCTGACACTCTTGCAGCAGCCACAGCCCGCCGACGTTCTTGAGAAAGCGGATCGTGCCGGCGACACCGCCCTCGTTGGTGAAGTTCAGCCGCCGCGCCGCCTCGCTCAGCAGGGGCTCCGGCAGCTCGACGCCGACCAGGCTCCAGGTGCCGCTGCTGATATAGGCGCTGCGCTCATCAAGGCCAGGGACAGCGGCGACGGCGCTGGCGGTGTCGTGGCTGGCCGAGGCGATCACGGGCGCCGGGTGGCGCAGGCCCACCTCGGCGCAGACCGCGGGCAGCAGATCGCCCAGGATGGTGCCAGGCGCGACGATCGGCGGCAGGAGCCGGACGGGCAGGCCCAGCGCGTCGAGGATCTCGGTCGCCCAGCGCCGCTCGCGCGCCGCGAGGAACTGGGTGGTCGTGGCGTTGGTGTACTCGGCCACCGCGCGGCCGGTCATCCAGTAGCCAAGCAGGTCGGGCATCAGCAGCAGGGTCTGGGCCGCCATCAGCTGGGGGGCGCCGCTCAGGTGCATACTCTCAAGCTGGTACAGCGTGTTGAAGGGCAGCCGCTGGATGCCGGTCCGCGCGAACAGCTCCTCGGGCGGCACCCGCGCATCGACCTGCGCCGCCACGCCGGCTGTCCGCCCGTCGCGGTAGTGGTAGGGGTTACCCAACAGCTGCCCGGCCGCGTCGAGCAGCCCGTAGTCAACCGCCCATGTATCGACCCCGATCCCGGCCAGGGGCGCGCCGCCCCGCGTGACATAGGCCGCGATCCCGGCCTTGACCTCCCGCCAGAGCCGGGGAGCGTCCCAGTGCAGGTGCCCGTCCTCCTCGACGGGCCCGTTCGGGAAGCGGTGCAGCTCCTCGAGTGCGAAGCGCCGGCCATCCCAGCGCCCGACAATCACGCGCCCGCTTGCGGCGCCGATATCGACCGCAAGAAAGTTCGTTGTGTCAGTCATGGCCTCATATTAGCGTGGTCTGCACGCCGAAGGCGCGCACGATCTCGCGCAGCTCGTCCTCGGTCAGGCCCTCGGCCTGGCGACCGTTGGACAGGTCCATATACTCATAGAGGGCGGCGGTCTCGGCGTACTCGATCCGGTCGGCCGCCCGCGTCACCGACTGGTCCGAGCGGGCCATCACACCGTGCTTGCTCCAGAGCACGACGCGGTACTCGCGCAGGCCGGCGAGGTTCGCCTCCATCATAGCCGGCGAGCCGGGCAGGCAGTAGGGCAGCACGCCGATGCCCTCGGGCAGGTTGACGATCGTCTCCGGCTCCCAGCGCAGCAGCTGGCGGTTCAGATAGGCCTGGTCTCGATAGACGGCGATATGGCTAAGGTAGGTGAGGTGCGGCGGCTGGGCGTGGATGAGGGCGTGAAAGTTGGTGCCGCTGCGCGCCACCTGGTCCTGGTGGACGGCCAGGTGCGAGTTGAACTCGCTGGTCACGCGCTGGAACAGCCGGCGCGGCGAGGTGTAGAGCCGGGCGCCCCGGCCGTCGGCATCGATGGCGACCACGCCCAGGTTGGCGTCGGGGTGGGTATGGATGTCGCGCAGGCGCCGGCCCGAGCCGGTGACGATCACCAGGCCGCCGGCCAGGGCGGGCGCCGGCGCCGGCAGGGCGAAGGGCTCGGCCAGGGGGAAGCGGCGACGCACCTCTATGGGCCAGCCGATGTAGAGCGAGATATTGCCCGCCGCGCCCTCGCTGGCGTTGATGCCGGCCGCGCGCAGCCCGGCCTCGCCAATGTTAGTAAGCAGCTCGTCCA
>JAAXUL010001028.1 GCA_013336035.1 Chloroflexales bacterium | reverse complement strand
TCGTACTCTCCAATGGCCCGTCTGTGGTGCTTAGCTGGAGAGCAGCGTCATCATACTTTGCATCTGGCGACATGGCAGCCCGGCCGGACAACCTTTCAATGCACGGCCTAGTCCTCAGGGCGCTCAGTGATAATCTCTTCACCATCCCTTGGCGGACAGCGCGCTTGCGCGTGGTCTGGTGGAAGGGATGCTGGTAATGGGCGCTCTTATAGTGTTTACAGCCGCTGTGCCTCGACGAGCCGATCGACTCACTGAGGATCACGGCCCATACATGATCTTCGCCGAGGTCGGCCTCTTTCTTGGCCTCTCGATGGCGATAGGCCCCCTCACAGAAGCCTCGCACTTGTTGCTGCTCATACCGGGGCTAGCAGGTGTGCTCTGGATGGCGATGAAGTATGTCACCCATCAACATAAGATAAGCGCCATATGGCGCTGGGTCATAGGTGCGTGGGCGCTCTTCTTCATCACGTGCGCAATCCCGGTGAATGTTAAGCTTGGCCTCCCATCTCCGTTCGCGTGGACACCGTTGACCGGCGCCTCTATTTTGTTGACAGGCACGACCGGCTTTTTCCTCCTCGGAATCAACCTGTTGCTCGCCGAGGCACTACGTCGAGAAAGAAAAGTGCGGCGTGCCGCTGAGCTCTGATCGAATTGTGATCAGGTGGCTGTAGGCAAAGTCGCTTACGACCACCTCCGACCGGTTCTGGCTTTACCATGCCGCTAGGTTGATCGGCAAGCGTGGACCTAGTCTCTCTCAGCTGCAGTGCCTTACTGGCGGAAAGGAACCGTCGTTGCGTAACTGGAAACTATGGCTCGGTGCCATCATCAGCGTCATCTGCCTCTCGACCGCCCTACGAGGCCTGGATCTTGAGCACTTCTGGGAGATTGTACGAGAGGCCAACTACTGGTGGCTTGTGCCAGGCGTAATGGTGTACTTCGGTGCCGTCTGGGCACGCACATGGCGCTGGCACTACATGCTGCGCCACCTGCGGCCCATCTCGCTTCGTCGCCTGTTCCCCGTGGTGGTGATCGGCTACATGGGCAACAATGTCTACCCCGCGCGCGCTGGCGAGGTGCTGCGCTCCTACGTGCTCAAGCGCCGAGAGGATGTGCCGATCAGCGCATCGCTCGCCACGGTGGTGCTTGAGCGGCTGTTCGACGGCCTGGTGATGCTCCTGTTCGTCTTTGTGACGCTGCCGTTCGCCCCGCTACCGCCAATCTATACGACCCTCGTTACGATCTTTAGCCTGGTCTTTCTCTCGGCGCTGATGGTGTTCCTGGCACTGGCCACGCGCCCAGCACGTATTAGCCGCCTATACGCCTGGATGGTCGATCGCTTCGTGCCCCTGGGCCTGCGTCCAAGGGTCCACGGCCTTTTCGATAAGTTTATCGTGGGTCTGCAGTCGCTGCGGAGCCCAAAGGATCTCGCGCTGATCTTTGCCTCAACAGCGGTGATCTGGCTGGCCGAGACAGTGAAGTACTGGCTCGTCATGCACGCCTTCCCGTTCGAGGTTCCGTTCCTGGTGCTGATGCTGATGACCGCCGTGGTCAATCTTGCCACAACGCTGCCCTCGACGCCGGGCTACATCGGCACGTTTGACCTGCCGGGGATCGCCATCCTCGCCGCTTACGGCGTTACCAAGGATATGGCGGCCAGCTACACCCTTGTGCTGCACGTCGCGCTCTGGCTGCCGATCACCTCGCTCGGTGCGCTATTCATGCTATTCGCGCAGATGGGCTGGCAAGATTTTGGTCGCGCAAGCGAGGAGCGGCTGAAGGTATCGCCCTAAACGGTGACGCCGAGGGATTGCCCGCTGAAGACACCTCTACGCGTCTACGTCAATGTGTTAACAGTACAGTAACCATGCTCAAGGTGTTTGATGGGAGTCCATACGATGAAAGTAGCGATCGTCGGCGCTGGAATCGCCGGCCTCTCCGCCGCATACGACCTTACACGCGCCGGCCACAACGTCACAGTCTATGATTCAGAGCCGTTCGCCGGGGGGTTGGCTTCTGGCTTCCGCGATACGCGCTGGGAGTGGCCGCTCGAGCGATTCTATCATCACCTGTTCGAGACCGACGATGCTATCCAGGGCCTTGTGCGAGAGATTGGCTTCGCCGATAAACTCTTCTTCCGCCGCCCCGTCACTGCGCAGTGGTGGCGCGGTAAGAGCTATGCGTTAGATGGCGTGCTGCCGGTGTTGCGCTTCCCTGGCCTGCCCTTCCAGGACCGGCTGCGGTTCGGTATGGTGGCCGCCTATCTGAAGTACGTTACGAACGACTGGCAGGCGCTGGAGCGCACCACCGCCGCGGAGTGGACCCGCCGCTGGGCCGGGCGGCGCGTGTACGACGAGATCTGGCGCCCGCTGCTGGAGGGTAAGTTCGGCCCCTATGCCGACGAGGTGAATATGGCCTGGTTGTGGTCACGCCTGAAGGCGCGTAGCTTCAAGCTTGGCTACTTCGAGGGCGGCTTTCAGGCCTTCTGCGATGCGCTGCTGGTCAAGGTGCGCCAATTGGGCGCTGTGATCAACTTAAGCACGCCTGCCGAAGCGCTGAGGATGAACGAGGATGGCAGCTGGAGTGTAACTGTGAGCCAGATATCTCCTGCCGTCCAGAACTTTGACGCCGTGCTTGTCACCGGCTCGCCGGCGCTACTGACGAAGCTCGCCCCGCAGCTCTCCAGCGACTATCTGGCCGGGCTCAAGCGCCTACGATCAATGGGCGCCGTGGTGCTGACCGTCGCGCTAAAGCAGCGTCTGCTTGACACGGTCTACTGGCTCATGCCGCCCAAGAGCGAGTTCCCATTCCTGGCGCTGGTGGAGCACACCAACTTCATCGACCCCAAGCGTTACGGCGGCGACCACCTGGTCTACTGTGGCGACTACCTTGAGCCAAGCCACGAGTATTTCAGCCTCAGCAAGGAGCAGCTGCTTGAGCGCTTTCTCCCGTCGTTCAAGAAAGCCAACCCGAAGTTCGAGCTCTCCTGGGTGCGCGATAGCTGGCTGCACCGCGAGCCCTACGCCCAGCCTATTGTTCCGGTGGATCACGCCCGCACTATTCCGTCGCTCGAGACGCCGCTTCCTGGCCTGTTCTGGGCCAGCATGAGCCAGGTCTACCCCTGGGACCGCGGCACTAACTTCGCCGTCGAGCTCGGCCGCCGCGTCGCCTCTAAGATGGGAGAGTACAGCGCGCCGCAGCGCGGGGCGCCGCGCCGGT
>JAAXUL010000008.1 GCA_013336035.1 Chloroflexales bacterium | reverse complement strand
AGCTCGCCGCGGCGCTGCAGCTGCTCACGGAACCAGGGGATGGTCAGCTCGAGGCCGGCGCGCAGGCTCACGCGGGGCTCCCAGCCGAGCACGCGCTTGGCCTTGCTGTTGTCGGGCTGGCGCACCTGCGGGTCGTCCTTGGTGCGCAGGTCCTGGTAGACCAGCCCGGCCGGGTTGCCGGTCAGCTCGTTCACCAGCGCGGCGAACTCCTTGATCGTGAACTCGCCCGGGTTGCCGATATTCACCGGCTCGACCTCCTCCGAGCCCAGCAGGCGGTACACGCCCTCGACCAGGTCGCTCACATACTGGAAGCTGCGCGTCTGCATGCCGTCGCCGTAGGCGGTCAGCGGCTGGCCCTTGAGGGCCTGGGCGATGAAGTTGGGCACCACTCGCCCGTCGCGCAGGCGCATGCGCGGGCCGAAGGTGTTGAAGATGCGCACGATGCGCGTGGCCACCCCGTGGTAGGTGTGGTAGGCCATAGTGATGGCCTCGGCGAAGCGCTTGGCCTCGTCGTAGACGCCGCGCGGGCCGACCGGGTTGACGTGGCCGTAGTAGCTCTCGGGCTGGGGGTGGACCTGGGGGTCGCCGTAGACCTCGGAGGTCGAGGCGAGCAGGAAGCGGGCGCGCTTCTCTTTGGCCAGGCCCAGGGCCTTGTGGGTGCCGAGGGCGCCGACCTTGAGGGTCTGGATGGGCAGCTCGAGGTAGTCGATGGGCGAGGCGGGCGAGGCGAAGTGCAGGATGGCGTCGAGCGGCCCATCGACATAGATGAAGTTGGTGACGTCGTGCTTGATGAAGCTGAAGCGCTCGTGGCCGGCCAGGTGGGCGATGTTGTCGGTGGTCCCGGTGATCAGGTTGTCCATGGCGATCACCGTGTGGCCCTCGGCCAGGAAGCGGTCGCAGAGGTGTGAGCCCAGAAAGCCTGCTCCGCCGGTTATCAGGACACGCATGAGTGTTATCTCCTTTAGCTACGGCAATATGCTGTCCTGTACTAGTAGCCACTCTCGACTGTAGAGGAGGCGCGTGAATGGCCGATGATGCGCGTTGAGGTGGGTAATGTCAAGTTGTTCACAGACTCTGCCGTGGTAAGCTATATGGGCTGTGACCGGCGTGAATCTCTAGGCTTAGGCATAGAGGGGTGTCATCTCTCGAAGGCCAGCCGGCTTTTCTTGCATGCGTCGGTCTTGATGCATAATCTTGTTGAGGTGCGCGCACTTGTGCTGTAGAGCCGTTTATTACGTATGGCTGTAATTAAGGTGTGCAAGTTCGTTTCGGTTTACAGAACAATAATATGCGCCCCCACTCCACCTCATACGCTATTCACGATGACTACCTAAAATGAGCTTGGCTCTTCAGTGTCATTTCTTCTCGCATCCCTGTAGAACGCTTTGCGGCTTCTAACACCGCTGGATCGGGGCTGCGACCCTGATACAGCTAAGCTCACCTCGATAGTACTTTGGATTGTGGCTACCACGCCGGGCGCTTGTTACACCTATAGGATCTATGTATACCATTCCGAATACCTCCAAGGCCGGGTCTGCGCAGAGAGAGCATATGCGGCGCATCTATCTGCTGAGTCTTGCCTTTATCACCACGCTGCTGCTCGGCGCCTGCTCACGCCCTTCACTGCCCACCGCCGGAGCAGAGACATCCAAGCCGCTTCCAACTTCGTTGCTGAGCCAGGCAGGTTCAGGCGTTTCGTCCGAGAACCCGACGCTGGCCCCATCGGCGACGCCTGCCCCTGATGGCCCGGCGATCACGATCCAGGCCGGCGAGCCGGCCCGCCCCTTCGACCGTCGCCTGCTCGGCACCAATGTCCCGGCCTGGCTAGGCCCTGATAGGCTGGCCGACAAGCATTTCCAGGACCGCACCATCGCGCTGGGCGCGCCGCTGCTTCGCCTGCCGGGTGGGAGCTGGAGCAATGCCTATAACTGGCTGGCCTGCGAGAACGGCGACCAGGAGGCGTGCTACTGGCCCTGGGCCGCCCGCCCAACCGACTTCTTGAATTTCTTGCGCGCAACCGGTAGCGAGGGTATGTGGACCGTCTCCTTCAATAGCACCGCCCAGGAAGCTGCCGCGCTTGTGGCCTTCTTTAACGGCGCTGTTGACGATGAGCAGCCGATCGGCATCGATGTGCGCGGTGTCGACTGGAAGACGGTCGGCCACTGGGCGCGCCTGCGCGCCGAGCACGGCAACCCCGAGCCGCTGCCCATTCGGCTTTGGGAGTTCGGCAACGAGGTCTACGGCGGTAAGGCGGGCGCAGGCGCCGAGTGCGCCGACTGGGGCTGGGAGGATGTCTGGACTTGTGACGGCGCTGAGTATATGCAGGGTAGCGGCAGCGGGGCTGACCATCGTGAGGGCTACCTCGAGTTCCGCGCCGCCATGCGCAGCGTCGACCCAGAGATTCTCGTCGGTGCGGTTGGGGTAGACAATCCTCAAGACTGGTCGAACTGGGGTAACGAGGTGATCGGCATTGCCGGCGACAACCTGGACTTCTATGTCGTGCATCGCTACGCTTTCAGCCAGACTCCGCCGAGCGCCGAAGCTGTGCTCGACCAGCCGCAGCGCATCTGGGCCGAGGTCATCGGCAGTCTGCACGAGTCCTTCGACCGCTACGCGAATGGACGACGCTCGCCCATCGCGGTCACCGAATATAATCTGACCGCCTTTCAGGATCTCGATAACGACCAGCTGATGCGCCGTGCGGTAAACGCTCTTTTCGTCGCCGACACCATCGGGCAGATGGCCGAGCAAGGTGTCGTGATTGCTAACCAGTGGAATCTGGCCAACGGGCGTGCTGATAACGGCACCGACTATGGCCTGATCGATGCGCAGAGCGGCGAGCGGAGTCCGCAGTACTACGCGCTCGCGCTCTGGGGCCGCTTCGGTAGCGAGATGCTTCCCGTCAGCTCGACCTTTCCCGCCGACACAACGCTGAGCGTCTACGCGGGTCGCACCGCTGACGGCGCGCTCACGGTGCTTGCGATCAATAAGACCGATCAGCCGCTCACTGCGTCTGTGCGAGCCGAAGGTGCCGATGGAGCGTTTGCTGTGTCAGCCGACACACTGAGCGCTGGCGCTCTCACAGATACGGCAGTGAGTTTCAATGGTAGCGCCAACCCTGCGGATGATCTCTCTGATGCCCCGGCCCAGGATCTTGGTGTAATGGCAGGGCCCTTCGACTATACCTTCGGCCCCTTCTCGATCACGCTACTCAAGTTGTCACCAAAGTAAGCATAGGCATTTCACTTAAGGTCAACAAGGAGGGGCAAGATGACGAAGCTCAAGCTAGCTACCTGGACCTTGCTCGCGCTTATCCTGGCCGGTTCTTGCTCTGTAGGTGTCAATTCGACCCGGGCCGCTGTTGTACCGAAGGGCCAGCAGGGCTGCGCTGCTGGCACTGTGGTGGGCGGGCCCAACCTGCTCAGGAATGGCAATTTCTCGGATACAGTGAACTTGCAGTTCGAGAGTGACCTGCCGAATCTAGGCACCGGAGACGACGGCATGGGCATCCACCCCGCGGACTTTCTTGGTGGTGGCTTTTCGATCCAGACCGGCCCCAAGGTCTATACAGAGGGGACAACCGTTGGCCGGCCCTTCCCGGGCGATCCCGAGCGCGATGTGCCAGCCAGCCAGACCTACTTCTACTCGAACCCGAACATGGATAAGAACGGCCAGCCGCTCTACGGCCCAGGCGCGCCGGGCTACGCCATGCTCTGGCGCCAGCAGGTGACGGGCCTCGCCGAGAATACCACCTACAACTTCTTCGCCTACTTCGACAATCTGTTGATCCCCTCGATAATCTGGGCGTCTGACCCGAAGATCGAGCTGCGCGTGGACGGGGTTGTCGCTGGCTCGACG
Organism: Chloroflexales bacterium; assembly: GCA_013336035.1. GTDB lineage: Bacteria > Chloroflexota > Chloroflexia > Chloroflexales > Chloroflexaceae > CAIWXH01. The sequence continues at coordinate 24,764 of JAAXUL010000008.1, read as the reverse complement.
ATCAGGGTATCCAAGGATCCTGACCAGTGGGTCCCGATCCAGTACTCGTTTGCCACGGGCCCGGGGCAGACTTCGGCCACGCTTGAGATCTATGATCTGGCCAATGACATCTTCGGCGACGACTTCGGGATGACCCAGATTAACCTGAAGCAGTGCGTCTCGGGACTGGCCTCCTCGAAGTATGCCTATCCGGTCATCTATAACAGCGACGGCAGCTTCACGGTCAAGTACCTGTTCACCGTGCGTAACCTCGGCGCTGACTTGCTGGGCTTGCGGAATGTCCAAATCGTTGACGACCTGGCGCTGGCCTTCGCGCAGGCTGCCTCGTTCAGCGATGTCAGGCTTGAGAGCACGACACTCAGCCTGAATCCGGGCTTCAACGGCAACAGCGATAAGAATATGCTCACAGGCACTGACTCCCTTGGCCCAGGCGCGACAGGCACGGTCCTGCTCAGTCTCAAGGTGATGCCGGGCAGCGGCGAGGCTGGTAGGGGGCCGTTCCCCAATAGCGGCCGGGTCTCGGCGCAGGCCGGTAGCCTGGAGGTGACAGACCTGACCAATCCCGATATCCTCCCTGATCCGAATGGTAACGGCAACCCGAAGGAGCCAGAGGAGGACGCCCCGACTGAGGTTGATTTCACGTTCAAGCTGAACCTACCCATGGTCAGGCGGTAATCGGTCACGCGTAGCAGTTGTCCATGCATCTCACATAAGGTTCCCCAATGTTCCTATCACCCAACAGCCTTCGTGAGGTGTCACATGCATGGTGATGGTCGACATCTCACCACACTCGCCGGTCGGCCGCGCGAGAGCCTGGGTGGCCTGCATAAGCGCCTTTTGCTTGCCCAGATGCTTGTCAAGGGTCTCCCATCGTTTGTCGGCAACAGGCTGCGCACATATGTCCTGCGGGCCGCAGGCTTTCATATCGGGCGCGGCACGATGATGTGGGGGCTGCCCACAATCATCGGCAGTGGCGCCATCCACACCCGCCTCACGATCGGCGAGTACTGCGGCTTCAACGTCGGCTGCCTGCTCGATGTAGAGGCTCCGATCCAGATCGGGAACCACGTCTCGTTTGGGCACGATGTGATGATCCTGACCAGCACCTATGAGCGCGGCGATGGGGCTCAGCGGGCCGGCGATGTACGACGCGCGCCGGTAGTGATCGGGGACGGCGCCTGGATCGCAGCACGCTCGGTCGTGATGCCCGGTGTCACTATTGGGGCCGGGGCGGTCATTGGGGCGACCGTTATCGTGAGCGCCGATGTTCCGCCGAATACCCTGGTCACTGGCCCCCAGAAGATTTCTCTCGCCCGGTGGCGTTAAGGCGCCGCCCAGTGCGCTTCTCTCTAGTGACTCTAACGTAGTAAGCATAGTAGTAGACAAGGGAAGAGTCATGTCTGTCGAAGCACTTGACCGGGATGTCTGCGTTCAGATCGTCATTGCTAGCCTGAAAGAGGTGCTGGTGATGAATGACACGCCGGCACCAGCGACGATCGATGAGGCCACCGTTCTGGTGGGGGACGACGCCGTGCTCGACTCGCTGGGCGTCGTGTCGTTGATCGTCGAGATTGAGCAGCGCCTAGAGATGGACCACAGCATCGCGGTCACCCTTGCGAGTGATCGGGCTATGTCACAGCGCAACAGCCCATTCCGCACCGTCGGCGTTCTGGGAGACTACATCAGCGCTACGATCAAGGAAGGCTAAGCCGTGACAGACCGACAGGTTATACTGATCACCGGTACTCGCAAGGGCATCGGCCGTCATCTCGCCGAGTACTACGCGCAGCGGGGCTACCTTGTCGAGGGTTGCAGCCGTGGCGACCCCGACTGGGAGATGGAGAACTACACGCACCACAATGTGGATGTGGCGGATGAGGCTCAGGTCAAGGGGATGGTCAGCACGATCAGCCGTCGCTATGGGCGGCTCGACATCGTGATCAATAATGCCGCGATCGCCTCGATGAATCACGTGCTGCTCACGCCGGCCGCCTCGGCCAATCGCATGCTCGAGGTGAATGTCACCGGCACGATGCTCGTCTGTCGCGATGCTGCCAAGGTGATGATGCGGCGCCGCTTCGGCCGGATCATCAACTTCACCACGATCGTTGCACCGATCGCACTGGCCGGCGAGGCGATGTACGCCGCCTCGAAGAGCGCTGTAGTTACCCTGACTCGCATTCTGGCATTTGAGCTTGGTCAGTGGGGTATCACCTGCAACTCGTTCGGCGCCACCCCGATCATGACTGACATGATCCGGGGCGTCCCGCAGGCTAAGATCGACGAGGTCGTCGGCGGCCTGGCGATCAAGCGCCTCGGCACCTACGAGGATTGCGCGAATGTCTGCGACTTCTTCATCAGGCCCGAGAGTGACAATATCACAGGTCAGGTGATCTACCTAGGGGGGATCACGTAATGAGCGATTGGCTCTTCGAGCGCATGGGTGGGTGGGCCGATCAGACGGCGATCGTCTGGTCCGATCATCCCTCAACCTATGGCGACCTGCTCACGCGCGTGGGCGCGTGGCGTGAGGAGATGGCGCGGCAGCAAGTTGGGGCGGGCAATGTGGTTTTGCTCGAAGGCGGCTTCTCGCCAAGCGCATGCGCCCTGCTCTTAGCGCTGATCCAGATTGGCGCCATCGCTGTCCCCCTGACGCCACTAGTCCGTGCTCACCGCGCGCTGTTCGAAGAGATTGCCGAGGTGCAGGTCGCGGTCGATTTTGCCGGCGATGACAGCTGGACGATCACCCGAATCGAGCGCGAGGTGACGAACCCGCTCACGCGCGAGCTTATCGCGCGCGGTAACCCTGGCCTGGTCATTTTCTCATCAGGCTCTACGGGGAACCACAAGGCTGTGCTGCATGACGTCTCGGCTCTGCTCCAGAAGTTTTACTCTGCTCGGCAGCGCAAGTGTACCTTGACCTTCCTGCTCTTCGATCACATTGGCGGCATCGACACGCTCTTCAACACTCTGTCGAGCGGTGGCACCGTGGTTACGCCTCCGACCCGAGACCCGGCGACTGTCTGCCGGACTATCGCGCGGCACAAAGTGCATACGCTGCCCACCTCGCCCACCTTCCTGAACCTGCTGCTGATCTCGGGGGCGTATGCGCACCACGACCTATCTTCGCTCGAGGTGGTCGCCTATGGTAGCGAGCCGATGCCTGAGAGCACCCTGCGCCAGCTGCGGGCGGTGCTGCCTCATGTGACCCTGGTGCAGACCTATGGGCTCTCGGAGCTTGGGGTGCTGCGCTCGCGCTCGAAAGAGTCCGGGTCGCTCTGGATCAAGTTCAGCGACAATGGCTTCGAGACGAAGATTCTGGATGGGGTGCTGTGGGTGCGCTCCCCGACAGCAATGCTGGGCTACCTGAACGCGCCGGACCTGTTCGACGCCGAGGGTTGGCTGAACACCCAGGACGCTGTAGAGGTGGACGGCGAGTATCTGCGCATCCTTGGCCGGGCAACGGATCTGATCAACGTTGGCGGCCAGAAGGTCTACCCAGCAGAGGTAGAGAATGTGCTGCTCGAGCTGGAGAACGTGCGCGATGTGGCAGTGTACGGCGAGTCGAACCCCTTCACAGGTCAGATCGTGGTCGCGCGCGTCAACCTGAAAGAGCCTGAGGACCCTGTGAGCTTCAAGCGGCGTATGCACGCGTTTTGCCGTGGGCGGCTAGCGAGCTATAAGATTCCGCTACGTATCGAGATCACGGATCATGATCAGTTCGGCGTGCGCTTCAAGAAGATGCGCCGGACCGAGGCCCTTGCGGCGCAGCCGAAAGAGAGCTGAGTGATGAGCGACACACCACTACCCACCCCACTGGCGGCCCCGAGGGCCTCGGGTGGCGCCAGGCTCAGGCAGCTTCTGTATGAGGACACCGCTGGCCTGCACCCGGGCCTGCACCTGGCCACGACTCTGGCCCGGCTGCTGCCCCTGGGCTATGCCAACAGCGAGCGTGCCGCGATCCTGCGGCGGGTGGGCTTCACTATTGGCGCGGGCACGCTTATCCGCGGGGTGCCGCGGATCAACGGGGCCAGGGGCTTTTTCCGCAATCTGAGCATCGGCGCAGGGTGCGTCATTGATGTAGACTGCACTTTTGATCTGGAGGAGCGGATCTGCATCTGCGATAGGGCGACAATTGGGCACCAGGTGATGATCTTGACCAGCTCGCACGAGATTGGACCGCGTGAGCACCGTGCGGGCGAGGTTATGCGTGCCGCTGTGCTGATCGGCGACGGGGCATGGCTCGGCCCGCGCTCGATCATCCTGCCCGGGGTGACGATTGGGCCCGGCGCCATTGTCACGGCGGGAGCTCTGGTGAACAAAAATGTGCCGCCGCACACCCGGGTGGCCGGAGCGCCGGCGAAGGTTGTGGAGGAACTTGATCCCTCTATGGTGTAGGGCCAGGGGGAATGCAGGAGGGCGCAGCCACTGGCTGCGCCCTTTATAGTTTGGCCAGACGCTGCCCAGGGGAAGGCGATGCGGCGCTAAGAGTAGATGGCATAACTGGCGTCTAGATCTGGCGGAGGATACGGGCGGGTACGCCGGCCACCAGGGTGTTCGGCGGAACGTCCCTCGTGACAATGGCACCGGCTGCCACAATGCTACCGGCGCCGATCGTCACGCCAGGCAGAATAAGCGAGCGGGCGCCAATCCATGCCCCCGCGCCAATAGCGACAGGCTTGGTGGTAAGCGGTCCGGCGCGATGCTCTGTATCGCCAATGGTATGTGAGGTGGTCAGGATCATCACCTCGTGGCCAAGGCTCGCGTGGGGGGCGATCGTAATCGTGTCGTTCAGGTCAAAGTGGCAGCCGATGTTCAGCACCGTGTAGCTGCCGATGGTCAGCCGGCGCTGAATAGGGCCAGAGCCGTACATGTGTGGCAGACCCAGGATGGTTGTGTGCCTGCCGACCTCGATCCCGGCGAGGCGCAAGAGATTTCCGCGTAGCCGACCACCCACATATGGTGGCAAGAGTGTAGCAGCCATGTGGAGCAGAAGGATGCGCGGCTGGAGCGCCCCGAACTCTTCCCGACTGACCTGGCCAAGCTTCATTGCCAGCCATGTGACCTGAGTCTCATCATTGATGGGAACCTGCTGATCACTAAGCATAAGGTCCTGATCTAAGTAGAGCGCCGGCATTTTAGCTCTATTAGCAGGCGCACACCTGCTGGGGGATGTTGGCCGACACAACGAATAACCTTCACCGAGATTGTTATAGCAGAGCTGCGTGACAAAGCGCTATCTATAATAAAAGTGCGCGTAACATTTCGTTCATTGCGCCGATCTTCAGGTCAGCCAACTCTGCGCATCCTCGTGTGACGAAACTGTTAGGGCCTATGAGCCGCAGGGATTCCGTAGCCCGGACGGCCGCTGCCGCACTAATAAGCCCGGCAAGCTCCTCTGGTAATAACAACGAGTATCATACGTAATGGTGGCTCTGACCGAAGGATGACATTTTACAAACGTCCAGATTCATACCATGTAACGGACGCCTTGCTATCATCACACTGACGCCAGGAATGCGGCCCTCCCTGCTGTGCACTGGTCTCAAAGCCCTCAGTTCGCACAGAAGTACACTACCCGAGGTGACAGCTTATGGTCCGAATCGTACTGCTACGGTTTCTCGAGAGCTACTTTCGCCATCGCTGGCTGTACCTCCTGCCGATAGTCATCGCATTGGGGGTGGGCGCCGTCTTTGTGGCCACCGCTTCGCCGGTGTATGTTGCAGCCGGGCGCCTGTACGTAGAGAAGGACAGCCTGCTTGCCTCACTCACCTCTACCAGCAGCGGTGGTTCCTTGTGGGTGACAGCTTCTCAGGCAACGACCAATGAGATTACCGAGCTGATCGCAAGCCAGGCCTTCACCCGCTCGGCGATCCAGAAGACCGATCTCGAGAAGAATATGTCAGGCGGCGCGGCTGCGATCGACCAGGCCTTCACCTACTTCCGCAGTGCGCTGTCTGTCCAGCCACAAGGCGACAAGCTGGTGGAGATCAGTGCCACGAGTGAAGATCCAAAGCTTGCTCAACAGATGGTGCTGGCCACCATGGAGGCCTACATCCAGTGGAAGCTGAACAGTGACTTCCAGGAGAGCGTCGCCGCGCAAAGTTTCTTCCAAGCTCAGATCCAGCCGTATAAGGACGAGGTAGATAAGGCGCGCGGCGAGCTGATCGACTATAACAATGCAAACCCTCAGCCTGTTCGGGGCGAACGGCCGCCAGAGGAGCAGATGGAGCTTGATCGTTTGCAGGCAGACGTGAAGAGCGCCGAGGAGCGCCTCGCCGCTGCGCAGGCGAACGAGGAGAGTGCGCGGCTGGCTCAGGTCAAGTCCGAGAGCGTCACCCGTCAGACCTTCCAGGTGATCGATCAGCCCCAAATGCCCACGGAGACAACGGCCTCGCTGAAGGACATGATTGTGAACATGGCTATCTTTCTGGGGGCCGGCCTGTTTTTGTCTCTGGCCGGGATCGGCGCTGGAGCTTTGCTCGACCGCAGCCTGTGCTTCCCCATCGATGTGCGCCATGGCCTAAGCCTGCCGGTGTTGGCGATGGTGCCGACTGGGACTGCAGTCGCCAGGCCGATGCCTGTCACCGAGACAACTGCGGCCGCCTCGAAATCTGATCCGGTCACGCTGCAACCACAGCATTAGTGGCTTACGACTGGTGCTGCGACGCAACGAATGATACACACTACCAGGGGTAGTCAATGCTGAAGCTACGCAAGAAGACCCAGGCCGCGAGCCAGTACAGCGCGCCGCTGACACTCGAGGCCGCCAACGGAGCGCTCCAGCGCACCTTTGACGCAGTGATCGTCGATAACTTCCGGCGGATGACGACCGATCTTGTCTGCAACGGCGGCCTGCCCCAGCGCATCGTTGTAGCCTCGGCGCTTCAGGGCGAGGGGGTTACGTACACCGCTCTGGCACTGGCCACAACCCTTGCCAGCGACACTGCCGACCGTTACTGCGTTCTCGATCTAAACTGGTGGGCGCCTGGGATTATCGCCCAGCTCGACCCGGCACAGATTATGTCGGCGGCGCAACGTGGGCATAAGGCGAAGGCGGCAGCGGCGGAGAAGCTGTCAGAGACCATTGAGGCGATGCTCAGCCGGCCCGGGATTGCCCAGGTTGTTGCCGGCAAGGCGACCATTGATGAGGCCATCATCCCTACAGCGTTGCCCAATCTGTGCCTGTTGCCTGCAGGCGCTCTTGCGATCGAAGAGCGCCCTGTGCTGGCACGCAGTGCTGGGCTGCGTACATTGCTCAACGATGTAAGCGAGCGCTTCAACTATCTCATCCTTGACGTGCCGCCTATCTTGACCACCAGCGACGCCATCGCGCTCGCCTCACTCGGCGATGCTTGCTGTATGGTCGTCCGCCACGGGGTGACGCCGACGCCCACTGTGCAGCGCGCCCTGGATCATGTCAAGCATCTGAAAATGCTGGGCATCATCCTTAATCAGGTTGCAATCAAGACGCCGTCCTGGCTGCGCATGCTCATCCCACAGGAGTAGGTCGGCGATGAAGTTCTTTCTGTTCTTTCTGACCTCCTGCCTGATCATAGGGATGCTCACCTCAAAGGTCAGCACTTCACGGCTCACATGGATGCTGGCCGGGTTTAGTATCGCTGTCATGATAGGCTACTTCTTCCTGGATATGATCTGACGGCACCGGCGCCGCAGGGTATAGCCGGCGCCGGGCTAGGGAGCATACCGTACCATGGTCGACGCTTACGCTATCCGGAAGGCACAGACTGCGCGTACTCAGGCGCTCCGAAACAAGATCTCCTGGTGGGTGATGTATCTTGGGCTCATCGGTGTGAGCGCCGCCACCAGCGTGCTGATGGCGCGTGGGCAGCCGTCTCCGTCGATGCTGGCCTGGATGTTCTACATTGCTGGGATTATCGCGATCTTTTCCAACCCGCGCTACGGTGTCTATCTGCTGGCCGGGCTCACCATGTTCGGTGATGCCAGCCTGCACCCCTGGTATCCTTTTGCTAAGAACTTTTCGAGCCACGAGTCACTGCTCTATCTGAGCAATGCGCTGATTATCAGCCCCCTTGAGACCTACATTGCCTGCACTGCACTTGTCTGGCTTGGCCGGATGGCTATGGAGCGGCGCATCCGCATGCACTTTGGTCCGATTTTCTGGCCGGCGGTCCTCTTTATTTTCTTTGTTACCTATGGCCTGGGTTACGGCCTGGCCCGCGGGGGCAACCTGGTGATCGCGCTCTGGGAGGCCAGGGCGATCTACTACCTGCTGGCAATGCTAATTCTGACCGGCAACCTGATCAAGACGCGCGCCCATGCCAATATCCTGTTCTGGATTATCACGGTTGCGCTGTTTTTGAAGGGGATATCAGGGGTCGTCTACGCTGCCACAGTGTTGCAGTGGGATATTGGCAGCGTCGAGCGGATCGCCGAGCACGCGATGTCGATGCACTTCAACTTCTTCTTCGTCCTGATGATCGCCGCGTGGCTATATCGCGATGCACTACCACGGCGGCTACTGATGCCACTGATGTCGGCGCCGGTCTTGTTCAGCTTCTTCGCCAACCATCGCCGTGCTGGTTTTCTAACCCTTGGCATCGCGGTGCTGCTGATCGTTCTGCTGCTCTACCGCGAGAACCGCAAGCTCTTCTTTGCGATCACCCCGACCAGCACGATGGCGTTCCTGGTGTACCTCGTGGTGTTCTGGAATAATAACGGGTCGATCGGGATCATCGCACGGGCGGTGCGCTCTGTGGTCGGTCAGCCGACACTACGCGACGCTGCCTCAAACATCTACCGTGATCTCGAGAATCTGAACATTATGTTCACGATTAAGCAGGTGCCGTTACAGGGTGTCGGCTTTGGCCAGAAGTTTTATATCCCTTATGCTATGCCCGATATCAGCACCTTCGCCTGGTGGGAGTATATTACCCACAACTCGATCATGTGGGTCTGGATGCAGATTGGCGCCGGTGGCTTCTTTGCCCTACTGCTGCTGGTCGGTACGGCGATGCTGATCGGCGGGCGCATGATCTGGACGATGCCGCGTGGGCCCCTACGCGGCTATGCCCTGGCCGCGACCCTCTACATCCTGATGCATTTCACCTATGCCTTCGTAGATATGTCCTGGGACATTGGCAGCATGGTCCTTGTTGGCACAATGATGGGCCTACTCAACTGTCTGGAGCCGATCGCGGCGCGGCCGGTGCCAGCGCCAGTGCGACGCTGGCCCTGGCAGCCTGAGCTAACAGCCGATTATGACCAGTCGACGCCTCGTCTTGTCCCGCGCCGTCCGACCCTGATGCCTGTCCCTGCGGCACCCCTGTCCGAGCAAGCCTGATCTCGAGCTCAAAGGCGTCTACAGAACGGACTCGGGTGGATGGCCTGGAGTGGCCCTCTGCTGCTCTGGGCAAAGTGCTGCGAGCCAGCGGCTCGACCTGACCTTGGGAGATCTGGATGAGACCGTCAATCACACGACTAGCCCGGGTTGGGCTCGCCCTTGTGGCCATAAGCCTGCTGGCAGGCTGCGGGTCGCGGACGCAGATCCTGATCGATACGACCGGTACCGCTGAGCCAACGCCGACCATCGCGGCAATCTTTGGCGAGCTGCCCACGGTACCGTCTGTGTTGGAGTCACCGGGGCGTCCTACAGCAACCCCTATTTCAGCCTCGCGCAGACCCACGCCGGCCCCGGTAGATGAGTCGCTGCCGGAGATTGTTGTCTATGACGATGAGCTCAGTTCGAGTTGGACGCTTGAGCAGAGCACCAAGCTTGACTATAGCACCCAGAGCCGAGACTCTGTCGATAAAGGCCGCTATGCGATCCGGGCTATTGCAAAGGAAAACTTTGCGAAGCTGTATTTTACAGTACAGCAAGAGGCCCGTACAGCTTTCCGGCGCGAAGATATATTTGGGCTACGATTCAGGCTGGGCGGCGGACGTGGCTCGATCGCTAAGGATGCGCTCGTCGTCACCGTTGTCGGCAGCGACCGGCAGCCCTACTGGATCCCTAATGATACTTCGGTGAAGTTCGAGGGCCGGGTGACCGATGATCTACCGCTGTTCTCCGAGACGCGCCTCTACTTTTTGGGAGTCAATCGTACAATCTCGCCTGGAGAGTGGGTGGATGTGGTCGTCTGGCTGGATGATCTGATCTACGATCCAGAATACACCTACCTTACCGGCTTCTACTTAAAGACCGATAATCTGGATCGCTTCTATGTCGATAACGTGGCACTGATCCTTGCGCCATAACGGACAGCCGTCATCTGCGCCGCTGGCAGGCGTCGTAATAAGCAGAACTGGCGGAAGTGGCATAGCAGCGCCATGCGCGGCGGCTTTTGTGGCAGAGCAGGGGCGGCCAGGGCCGCGCCCCAAATGCAAGCCGGCCGCGGGCGACGTGACAGCGGGGCCAAGAGCCGGCGGGGGCGCGGCCAGGACACGAGTAGGGCTGAAGAGGAGCGCCAGGAGCATGGAGCAGGGCTGTGGAGCGGGCAGAGGTGGAGCCCAGGTGGCATAGCACTGCCGCCACCCAACCGAATGATGGAGCGCATAACAAATCTGTTACGGCCGATCTTCTCCTCCCTTGCATCATATGTAGACCTCAGGCAACACTTGCGCGAGATTCAGTGCATGATCCGGCTTTGTTAATGTAGTGTCCGAACTACGCACAGGTCAGTCAATGAACTTTTGGATAAGAGAAATTCATTGGCTGGTTCGATCGAACTGCTATGATACGGTCGATCTTAAACGCCTGATCGTGCGGAGGAATAGCTGAATGAGCAGTAGCGGGAAAACCCTCGCTAAGAACGCTAGCGTCATGATGGTATCTCAGGTGCTCACCTGGGCCCTGGCCGTCGTGTTTGCCATCTTTCTGCCGCGTTACCTTGGCGCCACCGCTGTGGGCGAGTTGTCCATCTCGTTCGCCATCTGGATTCTGGTAGGTGTAATCTTGTCTTTTGGGACCGATCTCTACCTGACCAAGACGATTGCTATTAATCCAAGCCGGGCGGGCGAGCTTACGATGACGAGTATCGTTATGCGCAGCTTGCTCTTCATTCCAGGCAGTCTGCTGGTGCTGCTGTTCCTGTACGTGATGCACTATTCGGGTGAAGTGATCTACGTAGTCGCGCTCATTGGGATCCATATCTTCTTCACGCAAATAAGCGGCGCCCAGATCGCGGCCCTTGTGGGCCTTGAGCGTATGGAGTACGTATCGCTTACCAACATTGTAAGTAAGGGGCTCTTGACTGGAATGAGCCTGCTGCTGCTCTTCCTGGGCCTGAGCGTCTACTCAGTCGGCATATCCTATATTATTTCTAGCGTTATAGCAGTAGCTATCCAGGGCCGTGCGCTGGCGAAACACACCACGCTGCGGCTGAATGTGAACCCTGGCTCGCTCTGGGCTATGATGCGCGGCGGGGCTCCATACCTCGTAACAGGGATGACCCTGATCGCTTATCAGCAGGTTGACAAACTTTTTATCTCGGCGATGGTCGCTACTAAGGCTTTGGGATGGTACGGCACTGCGATGAACCTCTTCGGCACGATGATGTTTGTGCCGGTCGTGATTGGGACAGTGCTCTTGCCGATGTTGTCCCGGGCCTACAGCAGCGGGAGTGACACTCTGGCCCCGATGGCGCGGCGCAGCTTCGACCTTATGTTCATGTTCAGCATCCCGATCGGTTTAGGTCTGTCTGTGGTCGCCGAGCCGCTGGTGCTGCTGCTCTACGGGCCGGAGTTCGCACCGGCCGGCGATATCCTCGGTATCCTCGGGATTGTGCTGATCTTCACCTATCTCAACACAGCTCTGGCGCAGTTGCTGATCGCCGCCGAGCGTACTGGCAAGTGGAACATAGTGATGATCGTCGCAGTTCTGCTTACGCTGCCGCTCGACCTAATGCTTGTGCCCTGGGCCGAGCGGGTGTTTGGGAACGGGGCGCTGGGCGGCGCCATCAGCTTCTCGATTACCGAGCTGCTCATGCTCGCCGCGGCCATCCTGCTGCTTCCAAAGGGCACCCTGAACTGGCGCAATGTTCGCACTGTCGTGCTATCTCTGGCGGCTGGCTTAGGGATGGTCGCCGTCGCGTGGTCATTGCGCGATTTCAACTTGGTGCTTGCGGTGTTGGCCGGGGGCGTCATCTATCCTGTCCTGGTGCTACTGCTGCGCATCCTCTCGCCCGAGGATATAGAGTTGCTCAAGGCTGGTGTAACGCAGGTGATCGCGAAACTGCGTGGCGGCAAACGTGCGTCTGCCAGTCTCGGTAGCGATTAAACGCTCAACAGAAAGGGTGTCCTGTATGGCTATCATCCACCCCACCGCCGATGTCTCTCAGCAGGCTGAGATCGGCGAGGGCACTCGTGTATGGGCCAATGTGCAGATCCGCGAGCGCGCCAGGATTGGTCGCAACTGCATTATTGGGCGGAACTCGTATGTCGAGTTCGATGTAACTATTGGCGACAACGTCAAGATCCAGAACAATGCCTCGCTCTATGTAGGGCTCACCGTCGAGGAGGGCGTCTTCATCGGTCCACATGTAATCTTCACGAATGACAAGTTGCCGCGTGCGATTAACCCCGACGGTACGCTGAAGAGCTCCGCCGACTGGCATGTCGGAACGACCCTGGTGCGCTATGGCGCGGCGCTGGGTGCCGGCACGGTGGTCGTCACTGGCGTGACGATCGGGCGCTGGGCGATGATCGGCTCGGGCTCGGTGGTGACAAAAGATGTGCCGGACCACGCGCTTGTTATCGGTAACCCGGGGCGCGTGATCGGCTATGTGAGCGCGATGGGTGTGCGTTGCGCAACCCAAGCTGAGGCGATCGAGCTGACCCGCCGCGAGATCGAGCAGTAAGTGACCCGCCCGGCATGAACATAGCGTGCGATTGTCAAGTGATCAGTGGTGATTTGTCTCTCATCCCTGATCGCGCCTTGATCACCGGATCCTCATAACTGCGAACTAGCATATTCTGCGACAGTACATATCAGCGCAGACGGCAGTTGTCTTCTGCAGCACAACGACACAAAGGGTGGTAACTATGATCGGGATCGGTGTCATCGGCTACGGCTACTGGGGGCCGAATCTTGTCCGCAACTTTTCGCAGGCACAAGGCGCCCAGGTGATCGCCGTCTGTGACCAGCGGCCCGAGCGTCGGGCGCAGGTAGAGCAGATCTACCCCTCGGTGAAGACCTATGCTGACGTCAGCGAGATGCTGAGCAACCCGGCGGTTAACGCGGTCGCTGTCGCCACACCTGTGTCCTCGCACTTTCCCCTGGCCCTCAAGGCGCTTGAGGCCGGTAAGCACGTCTTTGTCGAGAAGCCCTTCACCGCGACCGCGGCGGAGGCTGAGCAGCTGCTTGAGGAGGCCGAGAAGCGGCGTCTGACCGTGATGGTTGACCATACCTTCATCTACACCAGCGCCGTGCGCAAGATCAAAGAGTTGCTCGACAATGGCTCTCTCGGCCAGCTCTACTACTACGATTCGGTGCGCGTCAACCTGGGCCTGTTTCAGCATGATGTGAATGTGCTATGGGACCTGGCGGTGCATGACCTCTCGATCATGGACTACCTGATCGGGCGCAGCCCGACGATGATCGCGGCCACGGGTATGTCGCATGTGCCTGGCCGGCCCGAGAACCTGGCCTACCTGACCTGCTTCTTCAGCAATAACCTGATCGCACACTTCCACGTCAACTGGATGGCACCGGTGAAGCTGCGCCAGACTCTGATCGGTGGCTCTGAGAAGATGATCGTCTATGACGATATCGAGATGAGCGAGAAGATCAAGGTCTATGACAAGGGCATCATCGTCAGTGACGCTGCCGACGCGGTCTACCAGCGCCATGTTGGCTATCGCACCGGCGATATGTGGGCCCCGCGCCTTGACAATATTGAGGCTCTGAAGATCGAGGCCGAGCACTTTGTCGAGTGTATCAACAGCGGCGGCCAGCCGCTCTCGAGCGGCCAGGCTGGCCTGCGCGTCGTGCGCATTCTCGAGGCCGCCTCGCGCTCGATGGCCAATCACGGCCAGCCAGTAGAGATTCTGTAGCTCACATCTGGCCGCCTAGCGGCCTTCCTGGGAGGAATAAACCATGGTTCCATTCGTCGATCTCAAGGCGCAGTACCTCTCGATCAAAAAGGAGATCGATACGGCGGTGATCGCGCTCCTGGAGAGCACCCAGTTTGTCCTTGGCAAAGAGGTAGCGGCCTTCGAGGAGCTCTTCGCCGCCTACACCCAGACCAGCCATGTTATGGGCGTCAACACCGGCACGAGTGCGCTGCACCTGGCCCTGCTCGCCGCCGGCGTGGGCCAAGGCGACGAGGTAATCACGACGCCCTTCACTTTCATCGCTACGGTCTCGGCGATAGACTATACCCGGGCAAAGCCGGTCTTCGTTGATATCGATCCGGTCTCGTTCACAATCGACCCCGCGCAGATCGAGGCCGCGATCACCCCTCGCACCAAGGCCATCCTGCCTGTGCATCTCTACGGCCAGCCAGCCGACATGGACCCGATCATAGAGATCGCGAGGCGCCATGGGCTGATGGTGATCGAGGACGCTGCCCAGGCCCACGGCGCCGAGTACAAGGGCCGGCGCGTCGGCAGCATCGGCGATCTGGGCTGCTTCAGCTTCTACCCCGGTAAGAACCTGGGCGCCTATGGCGAGGGCGGCGCGGTGACGACGAGTAACCCCGAGCTGGCCCGTATCGTGCGCATGCTGCGCGACTGGGGCGCCGAGCGTCGCTACTACCACGATCTGAAGGGCTTCAATTACCGCCTCGAGGGCATCCAGGGCGCGGTGCTCAAGGTGAAGATGCGCTACATCGAGGCCTGGACCGAGGCCCGCCGCACACACGCCGCCCGCTACGGCGAGTTGCTGGCCGACACTGGTGTGCGCACCCCGGCCGCCCTGCCCGAGCGCCGTCACGTCTACCATATCTATGCGCTGCGCGAGGCCCGGCGCGAGGCCCTGCAGTCATTCCTGCACGACCGCGGCGTCGCGACCGGCATTCACTACCCGATCCCGGTACACCTGCAGAAGGCCTTCGCCGAGCTGGGCCACAAAGAGGGCGACTTTCCGCACTCGGAGGCCGCGGCCCGCGAGGTACTCTCGCTGCCGATGTTCCCTGAGCTGCACCCCGAGCAGCAGGATGTGGTCGTCGCGGCCCTGAAGGATTGGCAGAAGCAGTAGAGCTGCAAATGAGGGGGCGTAAACCTTTACGCCCCCTATCCTTGAATTATTACGAAAGAGGAAATGCGCCCCATGAGCATCACCCCCAAGCGCGTCCTGGTTACCGGTGGGGCGGGCCTGATCGGCTCGCATATTGTCGACCTGCTAATGGATGGCAGGGAGCAGGGCAAGTACGGCGAGATCGTCATCCTAGACAACTTTGTGCGCGGTCGCCGCGAGAACCTGGCCGGCGCGCTTGCTCGCGGCCCGCTGACGGTGGTTGAGGGCGATATCACCGACCGCGCGAAGGTGGCCGAGGTGATCGAGGGCATCGACCTGGTATTCCACCTGGCGGCTATTCGCATCACTCAGTGCGCTGAGGACCCCCGCCTGGCAGTCGATGTGCTTGGGAATGGCACCTTTAACATCCTTGAGGCGGCGGTCAAGGCTGGTGTGAAGAAGGTCGTGGCCTCGTCGTCGGCATCGGTCTACGGTCTGGCTGAAGAGTTCCCAACAACTGAGAAGCACCACCCATACAACAATCGCACGATCTACGGCGCCACCAAGGCCTTCAACGAGGGGCTGCTGCGCAGCTTCAATGAGATGTACGGCCTGCCCTATGTGGCGCTGCGCTATTTCAACGTCTACGGTCCGCGTATGGACATCTACGGCGCCTACACCGAAGTGTTGATCCGGTGGATGGACCGGCTCATCGACGGCAAGGCGCCGTTGATCTTCGGCGACGGCAAGCAGACTATGGACTTCGTCTATGTGACCGACATCGCCCGGGCGAACGTGCTGGCCGCTGAGGCCGATGTCTCCGACGAGGTCTTTAACGTAGCCTGCGGCGTGGAGACAAGCTTAAGCGACCTGGCCTATGCGCTCATGAAGGTTATGGGGGTCAACCTGGAGCTTGAGTATGGCCCTGAGCGCAAGGTTAACCCGGTGCCGCGGCGCCTGGCCGACACCAGCAAGGCGAAGCAGATGATCGGCTTCGAGGCCCAGGTGCAGCTCGAGGAGGGCCTACGCGATCTGGTGGCCTGGTGGAAGGCTCAGAAGATCGGAGCCGCGGCATGAGCTCAGAAACGATCAAGCGGACAATCCCTCTGACCAGGCCGCTGATTGGAGAGGAGGAGGCCGCGGCCTCGCGCCGGCCGATTATGTCGGGGTGGCTGACTCAGGGGCCCGAGGTTGCCGCCTTCGAGCGCGAGTTTGCAGACTACACCGGGGCGGCCCACGCCGTCGCCGTTTCGAACTGCACCACGGCCCTGCACTTGGCGCTGCTCGCTGTCGGGGTAAGCGCGGGTGACGAGGTGATCACAGTCAGCCACTCATACGTGGCCACAGCCAACAGCATCCGCTACTGCGGCGCCGAGCCGGCCTTTATCGATGTCGATCCCGCGACGAGCAACCTGGATCCAGCGCTGATTGCACCAGCGATCACAGCCCGGACAAAGGCCATTCTGACAGTGCACCAGATGGGCATGCCGTGTGATATGGCCGCCATCCTCGCGGTGGCACGGGCCAATGGGCTGCCGGTGATCGAGGATGCGGCGTGCGCCAGCGGTAGCGAGATTCGCTGGGATGGGACATGGGAGAAGGTGGGCAAGGCTCATGGCGACATCGCCTGCTTCTCGTTCCACCCGCGCAAGGTGATCACGACCGGCGACGGCGGTATGCTTACGACGAATAACCCGGAGTACGAGGCGCAGTTCCGGTTGCTGCGGCAGCACGGCATGAGCGTGAACGACCGGGTGCGCCACAGCGCGAACCAGGTGATCTTCGAGGATCACTCGGTTGTGGGCTACAACTACCGCATGACCGATGTCCAGGCCGCGATTGGGCGCGAGCAGCTCAAGCGCCTGCCAGGGATCTTTGCCGCCCGCAGGCATCTGGCCGAGCGCTACCGCGAGCTGCTGAGCGACATCCCCGGACTTGTGTTCGCGCACGAGCCGGAGTGGGCGCGCAGCAACTGGCAGAGCTTCTGGGTGCGGCTGCCCGAGGTGTGTGACCAGCGCACCGTGATGCAGGCTATGCTTGACCGCGGCGTGGCCACCCGGCGTGGGATTATGTGCGCGCATCGCGAGCTGCCCTACCAGCGACCCCAGGGTTATCACCTGCCAATGTCGGAGCAAGCCCAGGACCGCAGCATCATCCTGCCGCTCTACCCGCAGATGACGGACGAGGATCAGGAGTATGTGTGCGCAATGATGCGCGAGGCGTGTGCTTAGCGCTCGTTGAATGACCATGAATAGGTGTAGGGCAGAGATTGTCTGCCCTACACTTTAAAGCGCTACGTTGGATCATTACTGCAAAAAGGCGAAGAGAATACCTTTGTACTCTATAACCATCCCGTGTGAGATGGAATGGTAAGAGAGACCACTGAGGTGGCTCTGCCGAGTATTAGAGGGGTGCTGCTATGCTGGTGTCCGTTGTTATTCCCACAAAGAGCCGGCCACAGGCGGTGTATGACGCTGTGCGTAGCGTCTTCTTGGGGGAGTATCAGAACTTCGAGCTATTTGTGATCGATCAGAGCCCAGATGACTCGACTCGCGATGCGCTCGCCACATTTATGTCTGATCCTCGCTTCTCGTACTTCGTAAACCGGAGGCGCGGGTACGGCGCCGCAAGCTCGCGCAATGTAGGTATTGCTGCCAGCTCCGGCGAGGTTATTGCAGTCATCGATGATGATGTCGAGGTTAAGCCTGACTGGATGGGGCGCATCGTTGCTGAGTTTTCGGCCGATCCCAAGCTGATGTTTATCACTGGAACCCTCCTGGCGCCACCGTATGACCCCGATAAGGGCTTTACCCCGGCATTCACACCATATGTTGGGCTCAGCAACTGGCTGCTACCCTGGAGAGTGTCCGGCGCGAATATTAGTATGCGGCGCAAGCTGTTTGACCAGATCGGCGGCTACGACGAGTTCTGCGGGCCTGGTAGTCGTCTGCGCGCTTCAGATGATGGTGATATTACATTCCGCATGATGCGGAGCGGAGCAAAGTGGAAGCCCTGCCCCGATATTGTGGTCGTTCACACCCACGGCTTCCGCCCAGGAAAAGTCGGGAGAGATCTCCAATTACGCTACGAGTATGGGAATGGTGGCCTTTTCGGTCGTTTTACTCGCCGTGGTGATATCGTGGCCGGCCTGTTCTTCTTCGCTCGTGAGCTGCGCAAGGATGGATTGGTCGGCCTGAACCTCATTCGAGGTCGTCGACCCAGCGGGTTTGCCGCAATGAGTATGCGTCTCCGCGGTTTCTGGCACGGCTTTTGGCTGTCACCAAAAGAGGGTTTTGTGAGCGGGCCTGATCTTCGGCGCCTGGGCAAGAAGTTGAAGCGATCGCTCAAGGAAGCGAAAGCTGACATATAGCTATAATGGAGGATGCTACCATGCCCCCCCTTATGCAAAATACCAACACTACGACCAAGCAATCCGAGCGCATCCGTGTTCTTCTCTTCTCTAACTCATCACTTAAAGGTGGGCTCGAGGGGGGTATGGAAATGCATCTGAAGCTACTTGCCCGCCATCTTAACCGGGAGCAGTTTGAAGTATTTGGGATCTGCAAGGACGCAGATCCGGTTCGTAAATTCGCCAAATCGTTCAGCCAAGAGTGCGACCATTTTGCCGCCTTACCTACAGGCTATCAGCTGAGCAGCCTCTCTAAGCTGGTTAAACAGATACGTGATTGGCGTATCCAGGTCATGCATATGCATAATGGCGCATACCTGGGCCAGAACTTCGTCCTGCTTGCGGCAAGGCTAGCCGGAGTTCGTAGTGTCTACGTGACAGAACACCTTCCTCCTGAGAACACGATCCCGGTTGTAAAACGGGCAGTGCGCGACACGTTCACCAGGCTGATCGACGGGGTGGTCTGCGTTTCCGAGAAAAACTACCATTCACGCTCGCAGTTTCTGTATACACCTGCCGCGCGAACCTTTGTGGTGAACAACGGTATCGACATGGACGACTTCAAGCCTATACCGAAGCAGCAATTAGCGCAGATCCGCCATCAGCAAAATATACCTGATGACGCGCAGATTCTAGGGACTGCCGTTCGATTTGAGCCGGAAAAAGGTCTGACCTATCTCATCGACGCGATGCCATCGATCCATGCAGCTTGCCCGCGAGCCCACCTCTTGCTAGTAGGTGATGGCTCGCTGAGAGGTGCGCTTGAGCAGCAAGCGAATAGCCTCGGCGTACGAGATTACGTGCACTTTGCAGGCTTCCAAGCGGATCCGCGCCCGTATCTTGGGCTGCTGGATCTCTTTGTGCTGCCAGTGCCTTTTGGCTCGGCGTCGATTGCGCTGCTAGAGGCGATGGCCATGGGCATTCCATCAATCATCTCTTTCGGTGGAAAAGGAGAGGCTGTTGTCCCTGGCGAGAGTGGTTATTGGGCAGAGCCGCACAGCTCAGCATCCATAGCGCAGCATGTCACTCAAATTTTTCAAGACCCCAAGCTACAACGCTCGCTGAGCGAGGGTGCGTACAGGCGCATTCAAGAGCACTTCTCTGCACAGCAAGCCGCCCAGAAGCTTGGTGCTATCTATCGTGATGGCCTGCACAACCATGGGCAGCGCATGGGGTCTGTCGCGTCAATCACAGCGCACAATCTCTAGACCTGGAAAGGCGGCTCTACATGATGCTGAATCCGAATATTCTTGCGCGTACAGCGATTAATAAGACCGGGAATCTTTTGCTCAGCCCGCCAATTGGTGGTTTTGGCCACTTTCGCAACCACGGCCCACGTACTCAGCGCAAAATCGCCCTTACATTTGATGATGGGCCCAGCCGACCGTGCACTGAGGAGTTAGTCGCGGTAATGGATGAAATGAATGTCAAGGGCACATTCTTCTGTGTCGGGTTCAACGTCGGTGTCCATCCTGATCTAACCCGGCGGATGTTTGACACAGGCCATGTGATCGGCAATCACTCACAGTTTCATCGCCGCAGCGGCAGCCTGAAGCCTGGCGGTGATGGGCAACACATCGACGAAAGCGAGCGGGTTATCCGCGAGGTGATCGGCTGTCGACCGCGCCTGTACCGGCCGCCGTGGGGCTGGCTCACACCCTGGGAAGCTGCCCGTCTCGCGCAGCGCGGCTACACCATTATTGGCTGGGATGTCTACACAATCGATTGGCAGATGCCCGAGCCAGACGGTTTGCAGGTGGCAAAGAAAGCGATCAAGGACACGCAGCCTGGGTCGATTCTGCTGTTCCACGACGGGCTCGCGATGCAGACCAACTGGAGCAAAAAGGAGACGACCCGCGCCATCCGTCATATGATCCCCGCGCTTCGCGCTCAGGGGTACGAGTTCGTAACTGTGCCTGAGCTGCTCGGCATCCCAGCCTATGACCTGGGCTAAGGCGTAGAAGGGGCATTCGATGCGTCTGCGCGGGCGGTAAAATTCATCTGATCCAGATAAGGTGAATCCACACAATGCTCAACCTAAACACTCTCGCACGGACACTGTTCGATAAGACCGGGATCTTTTTTCTCACCCCGCCAATTGGTGGTTTGGGCAACTATCGCAATCACGGCCCACGTACTCAGCGCAAGATCGCCCTTACATTTGATGAAGGGCCCAGCCGACCGTGCACTGAGGAGTTAGTCGCGGTAATGGATGAAATGAATGTCAAGGGCACATTCTTCTGCGTTGGGTACAATGTCAGCGTCCATCCTGATCTAACCCGGCGGATGTTCGACACAGGCCATGTGATCGGCAATAATTCGCAGTTCCACTACCGCAGCGGCAGCCTGAAGCCTGGCGGCGACGGGCAACACATCGACGAAAGCGAGCGGATCATCCGCGAGGTGATCGGCTGTCGACCGCGCCTGTACCGGCCGCCATGGGGCTGGCTCACACCCTGGGAATCTGCCCGTCTCGCGCAGCGCGGCTACGCCATTATTGGCTGGGATGTCCGCACAATCGATTGGCAGACGCCCGAGCCAGACGGTTTGCAGGTGGCAGAGAAGGCGATCAAGGACACGCAGCCTGGGTCGATTCTGCTGTTCCACGACGGGGTCGCGATGCAAAGCAGTTGGAATAAAAGGGAGACAACCCGCGCCATCCGTCATATGATCCCCGCGCTGCGCGCTCAGGGGTACGAGTTCGTAACTGTGCCTGAGCTGCTCGATATCCCGGCCTACGACCTGGATTAAGGCGTACAAAGGTAGCTTCGAGGCGTCTGTGCGAGCGGTGAAATTCATCTGGTGTTTACGCATAGTCTTGGGGTGTGATAATGATATCCATTTGCGTCGGATCAGTGCGGAGCGGATCTGTAGGCGCGCTCATCGAATCGATTGTGCGCCAGCCCGAACAGGATTGGGAGCTCATCGTAGTTGCCCAGGGGGATGATCAACGACTACTAGACGAGATCTCTCGCCGATCCGCTATTGATAAACGCATTCGTTTGATTCACATGCGGCAATTTGGGCGGAGCAGGGCGTTAAATGCAGGCATTGCTGTCGCTCAGGGCGATATTATTGCTTTTACTGATGATGACTGTGAAGTCTCATCTGACTGGCTGTTGACGATCAAAAAATGTTTTTATCAGGAGCGGGAGGTTGGTATATTAGCGGGGGATCTTGTGCCAAATCGTGCAAAGGGCATTGCTATATCTACCTGCCCTGCTGCCCACACTATTGAGTATATCTACAGACCTAGCGAAGTGGGGTATGAGGCGCCTGGTGGTTTTTACTGGATTGGTGGAAACGTTGCAATACGGAGAGACGCCATAGAGAAAATCGGGCCGTTTGACGAATACCTGGGCGTAGGGACAGAGTTTCCTGCTTGTGAGGATGTTGATTATGGTTTGCGGGCTGAGGAGCTAAATGTGGCTACCTGGACGACGCCCCAGTTGAGAGTTTTTCATACATACGGTCGAAGGTATGGACTAAAGAGTTTCTTGAAACATCACCGGGGCTATGCGCTTGGGCAAGGAGCACTTAACGCCAAGTTGGAAATGTGGGGGCACCGGCTTGTAAATGCCTGGGGGGGGACGCCCAGCAATGCTCGTATCATTCGTGATTCGCTCAAAAACCCTAGCGCTACACTTAAATTCTATACCAGAAAGTATCGCGAAGAGGGTAGAAAGATATGTGCGGCCAAGTATGAGCTTGGCCCAGGTCGCTTGTTGAAGCCGAAGCAACAGAAGGCATGATTTTTCTGGCTGTCCCCTCTGCATCATATCTGTAAAGCTGAGCAGGAAGATGTTTAACCGGTATTCATCCTCGTCTGATACACTGCACCAAAAGTATAGGGACAGCCAATGCTCGATTCCTCGCAAATGAACACTCCGTCAGGGGAGATAGATCGCAGCGCAGCGCCAGCTGTGGCCCAGCGTGGTGGGCCAGGTGGTTTGCTGCGCCTTGACCTGCTACAGGCAGCCATGGCTGTCTTACGCGCGCACTGGTACCTGCGCAGCGCGACCCGGGTCGGGCCGCGGGTTCGGCTCTGGGGGCGGCCAGCCGTAAGCAACTTCGGGACGATGATCATCGGCAACCGGGCGCGCCTAGTCTCGACGATCGTCCCGCTCGAGCTATATGCTGGTGACGGGGCCACGCTGGAGATCGGCGAGGGGACGTTCATCAACTATGGCTGCTCGATCGCCGCAAATCAGCGCATCTCTATCGGGGCGCGCTGTCACATTGGCACCTATGTGATCATGATGGACAACGACTTCCACCGGATCGAGCCGGAGCGGCGCACCGAGATGCCCCCCTCGGCGCCGATCGTACTAGAAGAGAACGTCTGGCTTGGCGCGCGGGTGACTGTTCTGCGAGGTGTCACAATTGGAGCGGGGAGCGTGGTGGGGGCGGGGAGCGTCGTCGTGAAAGACATCCCGCCACGCTCGCTTGCTGTGGGTATGCCGGCTCGAGTCATCAGGCAGTTGTAACTGACCTGTGGGAAACGCGCACCGCGTCTTTTGAGAAGCGGAGAGATAACAGGTATGGCCCTCCTCAGCGTCATCGTCCCAACTTACAACCGCCTTCCTCGTCTGAAGCAGGTGCTTGCAGCGCTGGAGCGCCAGGAATATCCTCGTGACCAGTTCAATGTCGTCGTCGTCTCGGATGGCTCGACCGACGGCACCGATGAGTACCTGAAGAGCCTCGATACCGCGCTGGATCTAGTCTTTATCGCACAGGCGAACCAGGGGCCTGCGGCGGCGCGTAACCAGGGGATCCGGCGTGCGAGCGGTGATTACGTCCTGTTTATCGACGATGACATCATCGCATCACCGCAGCTGATCGCCGAGCACATGAGGCTTCACGCCAAAGAGGCGAACCTAGTGGTGCTCGGGCCGATGCTTACGCCTGACGACTTCGCTATGTCACCGTGGGTCGCCTGGGAGCAGGCGATGCTCTACAAGCAATACGCCGCAATGGTGGGCGGCGAATGGGCGCCGACGGCGAGGCAATTCTACACGGGCAACACCTCGCTGGCCCGTCAGCATCTAATCACGACCGGCGGCTTCGACGAGCGATTCCGCCGCGCCGAGGATGTGGAGCTGGCCTACAGGCTGGATAAGCTAGGGGTGCGATTTGTCTTTAACCCGCAGGCTAGGGGCTATCACTACGCGGAGCGGTCCTTTCGCTCGTGGCTGGGCACGCCCTACGCCTACGGGCGCAATGACGTAGTCTTTGCCCGTGAGCATGGGCGCGCGATTCTTAAAACTACGCGGGAGGAGTTCAGGGAGCGAAACCTGCTGACGCAGCTGCTGGTTAGGATCTGCGTAGATCATCCGGCCCTGAGCCGTGGCATGGAAGGCCTGATCAAAGAGCTGGCCGACCGGTTCCCGGGGCCGCTACGCACACGCATCGCGCGGGCGTGCTACAGCGCTATCTTTAACCTGCGCTACTACCAGGGGATGGCCGACGAGCTAGGCGGGCGCAAGCACTTCTTCACCGACCAGGAAGTGCAGGATCTCACCGGCAGCCAGCGAATCACAAGCGAGTTGTAGGGGAGCCCTATGTTTGACCTCTTCAAGCAAGATGCGCGGCGCTGGATCAAACTCGGCCAGGTCAACGAAGAGGCCGAGGTCTCGGTCGGCATGTTACTGAAGCTATACTATCGGCATATGCCCGTGCGGGCGATGGCCTGGTTTCGGCTTGGCTCGTGGCTGAAGGCGAAGCGCGCGCCCTTTTTTCCGGGCTACATCCAGCGACGTATCTACCGGCGCTATGGCCTCGAGATCCTGATCGGGGCCGATATCGGCGGGGGGCTCTATATTGCGCACCCGGTGGGGACGGTGGTGTCGCCGCGCCGGATCGGGCGCAACTGCAGCATTATCGCCGCGGTGACGATTGGGATGCGCAACGAGTGGGAATTCCCCGTGATCGGGGACGACGTGTTCATCGGCGCCGGGGCGCGCGTGCTGGGCGGCATCAAGCTTGGCGATGGCGCGGTGATTGGCGCCAACGCGGTGGTAATCACGGATGTGCCCGCGGGCGCTACGGCGGTGGGTATTCCGGCACGGGTGAGGGGGTCGCGTGGTCAGGCGGAGCATGCGCAGGGGCGAGCCGCAGAGCCGATGCTCACGGCCGACTGAGGGCAGCCCTAGACAGGTGTCAGCCTTGTCCAAGCTAGCTGCGGTGGGGCGCCGATCA
>JAAXUL010001027.1 GCA_013336035.1 Chloroflexales bacterium | reverse complement strand
CTACGGGGCGGCCCGCCCGTTGTACGAGCGCGCCCTGGCCATCAGCGAACAGGCCCTTGGCCCCAGCCATCCCAATACCGCCACCATCCTCAGCAATCTGGCCTTGTTACTGAAAGCGGTGGGTGACTACGGGGCGGCCCGCCCGCTATACGAGCGCGCCCTGGCCATCAGCGAACAGGCCCTTGGCCCCAGCCATCCCGATACTGCCACCAGCCTCAACAACCTGGCCGTGATGCACTATGCGGTGGGTGACTACGGGGCGGCCCGCCCGCTATACGAGCGCGCCCTGGCCATCAGCGAACAGGCCCTTGCCCCAGCCATCCCAATACCGCCACCAGCCTCAACAACCTGGCCGAACTCTTCCGGGTGGTGGGCGACTACGGGGCGGCGCGTCCGCTGTACGAGCGCGCCCTGGCCATCAGCGAACAGGCTCTTGGCCCCAGCCATCCCGATACCGCCGGCAGCCTCAACAGCCTGGCTGAGCTCTTCCGGGCGGTGGGCGACTACGGGGCGGCGCGTCCGCTCTCCGAGCGCGCCCTCGCCATCCGTGAACAGACCCTTGGCCCCAGCCATCCCGATACCGCCACCAGCCTCAACAACCTGGCCTTGCTGCTGGAAGCAGTTGGCGACTACGGGGCGGCCCGCCCGTTGTACGAGCGCGCCCTGGCCATCCGTGAACAGGCCCTTGGCCCCAGCCATCCCAATACCGCCACCAGCCTCAACAACCTGGCCGAACTCTTCCGGGTGGTGGGCGACTACGGGGCGGCGCGTCCGCTGTACGAGCGCGCCCTCGCCGTGACGGAACAGACCCTTGGCCCCAGCCATCCCGATACCGCCACCAGCCTCAACAACCTGGCCTTGCTGCTGGAAGCGGTAAGGGACTACGGGGCGGCCCGTCCGCTCTATGAGCGCGCCCTCGCCGTGACGGAACAGGCCCTTGGCCCCAGTCATCCCGATACCGCCGGCAGCCTCAACAACCTAGCGATCAACCATTACTACCAGAACGAGCTTGAGACAGCAGCCGATCTGATGCGGCAGGCGCTCACGATCCGCGAGCAGCGGCTTGGCCCAGATCATCCTGAGACGCAGAGCTCGCGGCAAAGCCTGGCGGCCATCGAGCAGCGGCTGGCAGGTGGTGGGGCCAAGCCCTCCGCCGAGACCAAGATCGCCCAGATCACCCAGCAGACCGAAGTTGCCGTCGCCCAGGTACTCGCTGGTGGCACTGCCGAGCAGCGGGCTGTCCTGATGCAGCGGCTGGAAGATGGTGCTCGTAAGATCGAGAACGGCGACTCTGCCTGGCAGACTCTTGCCACCCACCTCCGCACCCTTAAGGCCCGCCTGGAGTCTGCCGAGCCGCCAGAGTACGCCGAGCTGCGTCAGCGCGCCGAGGCCGCCGTCGCCCGCGCGCTCGACGAGGACACCCCCGAGGAGCGCGCCGCCCTCGCCGAGAAGCTCCGCGTCACCGCTGACGCCTACGCCGGCGGGCAGCCGCCGGGCTCGCCTGGGGAGGCCCTCGCCGCTGATCTCAGGGCGCTGGCCGTGCGGCTGGGGGCGTGATGCCAGCATATGACGGTTCCGGACAGGGCCTGTGCGCACGCGGGGCCGAAGAAGTGGCTGACGCGGGGCCGCATCCCGCCCGGTTGCGTCTTAACTATTTCAGCTGGACTAATGTGTCTTAGTTGTGTCGAACCTGTGCTATCATAGGGCCACGCCACCCGCGCTTGCCCCGTGAGGCCCCATGAGCGACTCGACCGCCATTGTCCCTGTCGCCCCTGCTGATCTTGTCCAGGGCACCCATGATCCGATTGCCCTGGCCGTCGCAGCATGGCTCGACAGTAAGCAAGGACGCTCCGGCTCGACGCGCACCCATGCTGCCTACGCCGCGACCCTGGCCGATGCTCGCGCCGCCCTCGTCGCCGTCAACCTCGATCTCGACGGCAACCCTCGTGCGGTCGCCCTGGCCCTGCAAGGCTGGTCGCGCCAGAGCAAGGTCACGGGGCGCACGGTCAAGCCCGCGACCGGGGCCCAGCGCCTCGCAATAATAAGTAGCTTCTATGAATTTGTGATCCGCCGTGGGCTGCTCGACCTCACGACCAATGCCGCGACTCTGGTAGATCGTCCGAAGGTGGAGAGCTACGCCGAGGCCAAGGCCATCGACTCGGCTCAGGTGCGGCGTGTCCTCAGTGAGCTACGCCGGGAGGCCGCTGGTACGGGTACTGCCGCCGACCACGCCGCCCGCGATCTGGCCCTCCTGCGCGTGGCCCTCACCACGGGCCGGCGCGTGGCCGAGCTGGCCGCCCTGCGCTGGCGCGATGTGGAGGTGGCAGGCGGCGCCGGCATCACCCTCACCTTCCGGCGGGCCAAGGGCGGCAAGGTCATGCGCGACGCCCTGGCCCCCTCCGTGAGCGCCGACCTCCTCGCCTGGCTGCACCGCCACTACGGGGCCGAGCTTGGGCAGCTCGACAAAGAGGCGGCACTGTGGCCGGCGCTACGGCATGGAGGCCGGGCCGGGCGTGCCCGCCTGGGCGAGCCGCTGAACGTTGCGGGGATTGCCGAGCTGGTGGCCCGACGCCTCGACACACACCCCCATGCGCTTAGGCACTCGTTCGCCCACGGGATGCGCAAGGCGGGTGCTAAGGATAGCGAGGTGCAGGCCCGCCTGGGTCACAGCAACCTGGCGACGACCGGGCGCTACCTGGCTCAACTTGACCGGGCCGATAACCCCTTCGCGCACACTCTGGCTGACATGTTCGATGGAGAGTGAGCAGGAGGAGAGCGTGGTGATGTCCACCAGGCACTCCCGCGTTGTGGGGGGAGTCCCAACATTCGTGCCCTGTAGCGCACTAAACGCTATCAGGTAGACGCTGGGCTGATTCCTCAGGCGGCCACTGCCTCTACGATGGACAAGCGCGTGGACATGTCGAGGTGGAATGAGCCATAGGGATTGACGTGGCCGTAGACGAGCGGCGTCAGCCCGCGGTAGTCCTCAGCGGTCAAGCGTGCCCGCCACTCCGCGTCACGCAGTACGTCCTGGATCATCAGCGTATTCACGTAGACCAGGCTGATCTGGAGCAGGTGCAAGGCCAGCATCGCTAGCTCCTGATCGTCCCGCCGGTTGCTCGACAGCTCCCCCGCTCGCCCATAGAAGATGAAGCTGTTGGCGCTGTTCCAGTTCTCCACCACGTTCAGCCCCTCGTGGATCTCCCGGCGTAGTGACTCCT
>JAAXUL010001026.1 GCA_013336035.1 Chloroflexales bacterium | reverse complement strand
GGCCAGCTACGCCATTGAGGGCGGCGGCAGCAAGGATTATCGCCGCACCAAGGCCATGATGTACAACGACCCGGCCAGCTGGAACGCCCTGATGACGAAGCTCGCCGATATGGTGGCCGTCTATCTGGTCGCCCAGATCGAGGCCGGCGCTGACCTGGTGCAGATCTTCGACTCGTGGGCCGGCGCCCTCAGCCCCGATGACTACGTCGAGTATGTGCTGCCCCACACCAAGGCGGCCATCGATAAGACGCGGGCCCTGTTGGCGAAGGCCGCGCCCGAGGCCGAGCTCGCGCCGATCGTCTACTTCGGCACTGATATGAATGGCATGCTGCCCCTGCTGCGCCGGACCGGCGCCGATGTGCTGGGCCTCGACTGGCGCATCAACCTCGACGATGGCTGGGCCCAGTATGGGCACGACGTCGCGGTGCAGGGCAACCTCGACCCGATGGCCCTGCACGGCAACTGGCCCGAGATTGAGCGCCGCGCGAAGACCATCCTCGACCGCGCCGCCGGGCGCCCCGGCCATATCTTCAACGTCGGCCACGGCATCCTCACCGAGACCCCCGAGGACAATGTGCGCCGCCTGGTCGAGTTCGTGCAGGGGTACAAGTACGGGGCCTGATCTTTTCCCATAAAGACCACAGGGATCTAGCATATGACTGACCGCTACGCTCGCTCTAAGCAGCTCTTCGCCGAGGCCCAGATGGTGATCCCCGGCGGGGTGAACTCGCCGGTGCGCGCCTTCCGCGGGGTCGGCGGCACGCCGATCTTCGTCGCTAGCGGCAACGGTGCCCGCTTCACCGATGTGGACGGCAACAGCTACCTCGACTACGTGCTCTCGTGGGGCCCCCTACTGCTGGGCCACGCCCACCCCGCCGTGCTCGAGGCCATCGCCGCCCAGGCCGCCCTGGGCACCAGCTTCGGCGCGCCCACCGAGCTCGAGACGACCCTGGCCGAGCAGGTGATCAACCTGATGCCGACCGTCGAGCAGGTGCGCTTCGTCAACTCGGGCACCGAGGCGACGATGAGCGCCCTGCGCCTGGCGCGGGCCTACACCGGGCGCGAGAAGATCCTCAAGTTTATCGGCTGCTACCACGGCCACGCCGATATGCTGCTGGTGCAGGCCGGCTCGGGCGTGGCCACTCTGGGCTTGCCCGATAGCCCCGGCGTCACCGCCGGCACCGCCGCCAGCACGCTCACCATCGAGTACAACGACCTCGAGGCCACCCGCGCGCTCTTCGCCGCCGAGGGCGAGCAGATCGCCGCCGTGATCGTCGAGCCCATCGCCTCGAACATGGGCTTCGTCATGCCCGAGCCCGGCTTCCTCGATGGCCTGCGCGAGATCACGAGTCAGTACGGCGCCCTGCTGATCATCGACGAGGTGATGACCGGCTTCCGCGCCGCCCCGAACGGCGCCCAGGGCCTCTGGGGCATTGAGCCTGACCTGACCTGCCTGGGCAAGGTGATCGGCGGCGGGCTGCCCGTCGGGGCCTACGCGGGCCGCCGTGAGATCATGCAGATGGTCGCCCCCGCCGGCCCCATGTACCAGGCCGGCACGCTCTCGGGCAACCCCCTGGCGATGGCCGCGGGCCTCGCTATGCTGAGCGTGGCCTTCGATCGCAGCGCCGGCGTCTCACCCTTCGACCTCGCGGCCGTCCTGGCCACCGAGCTCGCCGACGGCGTGCGCGCCCTCAGCGAGGAGACCGGCATCCCGCTCCAGGTCGGCCAGGTGGGCACCATGTTCGGCTTCTACTTCCTCAAAGAGGCCGGCACCCGCGCCACGAGCTACGCCGAGGCCAAGGTGATGGTGGACCCGGCCCGCTACGCGAAGTTCTTCTGGTCGATGTGCGAGCGCGGCGTCTACCTGGCGCCGTCGCAGTTCGAGGCGGCCTTCCTTAGCACTGCCCATACCAGCGAGGATATCGCCACCACCCTCCAGGCCGCCCGCGAGGCGCTGAAGGAGCTGTAGAGTGTAGGGCGGGGCCCTCACCCCCTTACCTGTGGGTGAAGCCTACGGGAGAGAGCTGGGGTGAGGGCCACAACGGCATGTTTGCCGCTATTTCATCCCGGGTGAGCAACATGTTCCTCGAAGGCCTCGTTGCTTTCCGCTAAGATTGTCACAAGACCGTGAACTGGAAAGCAACGAGACGTCATGAAACGTAACAAGGTGATCAGCGCCGACGAGGCGGTGCGCGTCATCCTTGACGGTGATACGCTTGTCACCAGCGGCTTTGTTGGCATCGGCTTCCCCGAAGCCCTCGCTGTGGCGCTCGAGCGCCGCTTCAGCGAGACGGGGCACCCGCGCGATCTGCGCCTGATCTTCGCCGCCGGCCAGGGCGACGGGCGCCAGCGTGGGCTGAATCATTTCGCCCACGAGGGCCTGGTCAGCTCGGCGATCGGCGCCCACTGGGGCCTCGCCCCGGCCCTGGGCCGCATGGCCCTCGACGGGCGCATCAAAGCGCACTGCCTGCCCCAGGGCGTGGTCACCCACCTCTTCCGGGCTATCGCGGGCCACAAGCCCGGCGTCCTGACCCACGTTGGCCTGCACACCTTCGTCGACCCAAGGCTCGAGGGCGGGCGCCTCAACAGCGCCACGACCGAGCAGATCGTCGAGGTGGTCAGGCTGGGCGGGCAGGAGTACCTCTTCTACAAGGCCTTCCCGATCAATGTCGCCCTCATCCGCGGCACGACCGCCGACGAGGAGGGCAATATCTCGATGGAGCGCGAGGCCCTGACCCTCGAGAGCCTGCCCATGGCTCAGGCGGTGAAGAACTCGGGCGGGATCGTGATCGCCCAGGTCGAGCGGGTGACCACCGAGCACATGCGCAGCCCCAAGGAGATCAAGATCCCCGGGATCCTGGTGGACTGTGTGGTCGTGGCGCCGCCCGAGCTGCACCCCCAGACCTTCGCCGAGGACTACAACCCCGCCTACACGGGCGAGGTGCGGGTCGCGCGGGGCCGCGTGACGCCCATGGCCCTGACGCCGCGCAAGGTGATCGCCCGGCGGGCGGCCCAGTCCCTCAAGATCAACGCCGTGGTCAACCTGGGCATCGGCATGCCCGAGGGCGTGGCCGCGGTCGCCAACGAGGAGGGCATCCTCGACCTGATCACCCTGACCGTCGAGCCGGGCGGCATTGGCGGCATCCCCGCGGGCGGCCTGAGCTTCGGGGCGACGGCCAATGCCCAGGCGGTCATCGACCAGCCCTACCAGTTCGACTTCTAC
>JAAXUL010000007.1 GCA_013336035.1 Chloroflexales bacterium | reverse complement strand
GGGGGCCCAGGCTCAGCGCGTCCTGGGCGACGAGCACGTCCAGCAGGGGCTGCAGGCTGGCGTCGGGCTGCCGCACGCCCAGGAGGCGCGCGTCGGTGAGCAGGCTCTCCACGAGGGCGGGGTCGGCGCCCACCTGGGCCGTCATGGTCTGGACGACGAACTGGCGGATCAGGCGCTGCTGGAGGAAGGGCAGGAAGGCCCGCGCCAGGGTGGTGCGCCGTCTACGGATGCGGTCCTGCTCGTCCTCGCCCAGGTCGAGGGGGTGGTCCGGGTTGAAGAGCAGCTCGAAGTCGGCCACGGCGAGGAAGCCCGTGCTCGCGGACGCGCTGAGGGGCTGGCGCTCCAGGTGGCGCGCGAAGAAGGCGTCGGCCTGGGCACGGCCCTGCGCCTGCACGGCGTCGAGCAGATCGGAGAGCAGGGCCTCCTGCCCGGCGCTGAGCACGGGGGCGAGGGCGCTCTTCAGCCGGGTCTTGCCCTGGTCGAAGAGCAGGCCGCGCACCGTGAGCGTCTGGGTCTGGGTGGTGGCGTTGTAGGCCACCTGGCTGATGGCGGGCTCGGCGGTGAAGCTCGACGGGTGCAGGCTGTCGGCCGCGGCGACGGCATTTTTTGTGATCGTGAACAGGGCCGTCCCGCCGAGCATGGCCAGGAAGCGCTCGACGATGTCGGGCGGCAGCAGCAGGCCGAGCTTCTGGCGCAGCTGCTCCTCGTCCATGGCGCCGGGGTCAGCCGGCACGGCGTGCTCAGCGCGGATCGCCCTGATTCCCTCGGCCAGGGTCCGCAGCTGGGCCAGTGTGCCCTCCTCGTCGGCCCGAAACGGGCCCGAGGCGTCGAAGCGGTGGCGCAGCAGGTACTCCAGGTCTTCGATCGCGAAGCCGCTCTGCCGCACCTGCCCGGCCACCTCGACAAAGCGCAGGGTCTGGGTGAAGGGGTGATCGTCGCCGAGAGAGGCGAGGGGGTCGGCGTGCAAGGGCGTGAAGGGGTTCAGGCCCGACAGGCCCTTGAGCGCGATCAGAGCGGGCACGCTGAGCCTGAGCGCCCTGGCGAGCAGAGTGTAGCGGTACAGCAGCGAGACGTTCGCCAGCGAGAGCGGGGCGGCGTCGAGGGTCGTGCCGGCGTCGGCGAAGATGCGGGCGGCGTCGCTGGCGGTGATGCCGAGGGCGCCCTGGATAGCCAGCAGGTGACCATTGACCAGCGTGAACTCGGCGGCCTTCCCTTGCACGGCGTCCAGCAGCTCGGACAGCAGGGTCGCGGGGGCGGGCGCCAGGGCGATCAGGGCGGCCTTGTCGGGGTCGCTCAGCACGCCCTGGTAGGCGAGGTGCTGCACTTCCTGGAGCTCGTCGTAGCGTAGCTCTAGCCGGAGCTCGCCAGCGAACGGGGCGGGGTCGAGCTTGTCGGCGGGCGCGACGCCAGCCATCTGCACCCGGTGGATATGGGCCGCAGCGCGGGCGCTCACCCAGGCCGGGTCGAGGTACTGGCCCAGGGGGTGGTCGAAGACCGGGTCGATCTTCAGCACCCGGGGGGCAAGGAAGAGCTGGGCGTAGAGCGCGCCCTTGCCCGAGGTCGCCAGATCGGCCCAGAGGCTGAGCAGCTTGAGGCGCGCGCCCTTGCCGAGGCGCAGCTGCGCCTCTAGGGCCTTGAGGTGAGCCAGATAGATCAGGGCCGTCTCCAGGGGTTGCTCGCCCAGGTTCGCCACGTCGAAGGGGGTGTTCTCCGGCACGAACGCCTCTAGAGCGCCGTCGGTCTCCTCGATCGTCCAGCCAAGCTTGCGCCAGAGCCGCGTGAACAGGTTGAGTCGCAGCAGGGCGATCGCGTCCACAGCCCGGCCGCTGGCGTAGCGCAGGGTGGTCATGTCGAAGCTACAGCCGGCGTCGGGGTCCGACAGCACCAGGATGGCGTCGAGGGGGATAGCCTGCACCTCGGCCTCCAGGTCGGCGGGCAGCAGGTCGTAGTCAGCCGCGAAGCGCGCCAGCCGCTGCTCGAAGGCCTGGATCTCGCGCAGCTGCTCCCACTCGGCCTGGGCGAGCGCGTCGAAGCGCGCCTTGTCGGGGTCGCTCAGCTCGTCGCGCTCCTTGTCGAGCAGATCCTTGTTCAGGGCGTAGAAGGCCGCGCTCTGGGGGTCGCGGTAGAGGCGCACCGCGCCGATGCTCACGTCCAGCTTGTCGAGGAGGGTCAGGCGGGCCAGGGCCGGGTTCACGAAGCCGCCCCGCACGATCGCGACCAGCTCGTTGTAGGTGATCTGGAGCCTGCGGGCGAGGAAGCCGGCGGAGCCGAGGGGCGTGAGGGCGTCGAAGGCCAACAGGTCGCCGGCGACGGGCGGCGTGGCCCACTCCCCCGCGAGGGTGATGGTGGTGCGCCCGGCGCCGCCGGAGCCCGCCGTGTCGATCGCGGTGATGCGCCTGCTCTCCGGGTGCATGGCGTTCGCGCTCAGGTCGAAGTAGGCGCACCAGTCGCCTACGCTGAAGCGGGCCGCGTCGGCGTCCTCCAGGCTGAGGGTGGCGTTCACGGCGTTAGTGGGGGCCTGGAGGGCGGAGCGAATCGCCGGGAGACCGTAGAGCCCGTGCCACTTGTCGTCGGCGAGAGGGTCGGGGTCGGTGAAGATGGCCGCCTCGGCGGGCGCGAGGCCCAGCGACTCCACGAAGATCGCGGCGCGGTCGAAGGGCTGGGTGGGGGCGAAGAGGGTGTCCTCGCGGCGAAAGGTCTCTAGGAGCTGGGCGAGGGGCGTGTCGAAGAACTGGCAGAACTGCCGCACCGTCTCCAGCCAGAGGTCAAAGGGCAGGGCGAGCGGGTAGCAGGCCTCGAGCAGCCGGTCGTAGGCCGCGCGGATCACGTTCTGGGGCTCGGCGAGGAGCTCGGCGCTGCTGGCGTCGCCGGTGTCGCGGGCGGCCGCAGCGGCGAGCCCGCCGTTCGCGACGTAGTACTCCAGGATCTCGTTCACGATGTCGATGTAGGGCAAGGCGACGTTGGTGTTCTCACAGGTGAGCTGGATGTGGGGCAGGTCGGGCCGCCGCGCGATCAGGGCCTCGTACGGCTTCTCGAAGCTGTCGGTGTATTTCTCGTCGTTGTGGGTGGCCTTCCAGCGGGCCAGGAAATTTTCCCACACTGCCGGCTCGATATCGACGAGCTGCAGCAGATCGACCAGGTAGGCGGCGGGGCTCAGCACCGAGCGACAGTGCTCGCACTCGCAGAAGTCGAGGGAGCCGAACAGCGACTCCATGGTCGGGAAGTGCTTGATCAGCTCGTTGCGCACGCCCTCGCGCACGGCCGACGGCGCCGACAGACCGTGGATGGGCGGGCTGCTCTCCATGGTCTTGGCGATCGTGAACAGGTTGTAGGTTACGTTCGTGACCTGTTTGGCCTTGCGGTAGACCATGCGGGCCTGCTCGACCGAGGGGAACTTGGGGCCGTACAGGTCGATGAACTGATCCTCGGTCACGGCGACCACATCGTAGGCCGAGTGCAGCCCGAGGCTCATCAGGGCCGTCATGGACTCGTTGGCCGGCGTGATCTGGTAGGCGCGCTGCAGCTTCTTCAGCTCGTGCCGGGCCGTCTCGAACTGCGTGTCGTCCAGCTCGCCCTTCACGCCGGGGTGGGCCATGAGAAAGCTTGTGACGGGGGTCTGGCCGAGGCGGAAGCCCTGGCCGGCGGCCTGCTTCAGCAGGGTGACGGTGTCGCCCCTGGCCGCGCCGAGGGCGAAGGCGTCGGCCTCGTCCCGCTCGATCAGGCGCCCGATCACCTGGGTGGGGTAGCTCACCCGCACCTTGCGCGCCATGTCTTCGGCGTAGGCATCGAGGCGCTCCTGGGTCGTGGCGCCGGCGTAGGTAACGGGGATAAGGGCGGCCAGCCCCTCGTCGTCGGCGGCCATGGCCGAGAGCTCGGCCTTCCAGCGCTCTGGCTGGTACAGGTCCTGGTCGACCAGCTGGGCGGGGTCGCTGATCTCCTGCTGCGCCAGCTTCGAGACCAGGGCCTCGCTGTTGCCGGTGAGGAAGGCCAGCTTGCCCTGGAGCTGTAGCGCGCCGATCTGCCTGTCGTCGAGCCCGGCCTGGCGGGCGCGCTCCCAGAGCTGCTCGCCGCTGCCGGTGTGGCTAAGGAACACCGGGCCGAAGGCGTCCTGCTGCTCCTGGCTGAGCCCCGAGGCCGCGAGGAGTTGGCTGTAGGTGGAGAGGGCGCCGGGGGCGGGGACGGCGAGGCGCACCTTGTTGGCGAAACGCTGGAACCCGGCCTTGAACGCGCCGATTGCGGGATCGCTCATGCCCACAATGCCGGCGTCGCGCACGGTGGTGAGGGCCCGCTCGACGGTCTCGGCGTCCACCTGGGCCAGGGCGAACCTGTCGGAGGGGAGGCCGGCGCGCAGCAGGCCGTAGAGGCCCTCCTGGTCGAGCGCGGCGCCCGCGCCGGTGTGCAGCTGCTCGGCCATGGCGGCGAGGGCGATCATGCGGGCGTCCCAGCCGGTGGCGCGGTGCAGCACGCTCAGGTCCTGGCGCTCGGCGTTCTCCACGGCGCCGGCCAGGCGCTCCATCTGGCCGATGTGCGGGGTGAGCGAGTCCGTCAGGCGGCGGTACTCGGCGACGGCGGGCTGCAGGGCGCTGGGCGCCACCAGGTTGATCACCTCGTTGCGACCGAGCTTCGCCCTGGGCTGGGCCAGCCTGCGGGTGCTTCCATCGGGGTTGAGCGCGTGGATCTCCAGGTTGCTCAAGGCGCCCGTCCACTCGAAGGGTAGGGCGTAGAAGCCCTGCCCGTCGGTCTGGAGCGTGCCCAGCTCCTTCGCCTCGTCGCCGAAGCCCTTGACGACGAGCCGCAGCGAGAGTCCCTGGGCGGGCAGGCCGCTGTCGAGGAAGACCTGGCCCTCGATGCGGGCCTCGTTCTGGGCGGCGCCGACGGCGATGGCGAGGGCGTTGCGGGTCGCGTCGTCGAGGACGCCGGTGCGCGCCAGCTTGAAGCGCTCCTGGAGCTGCAGCAGCGCGTCGCGGGTGCCGACGCCGAAGAGGCCCGCGTCGCGCTCGCCGGCGGGCAGGGCGAAGCCGGCCCTGGCCAGCTGCTCGTGCGCCGCGCGCACCGCGTCGCCACGGGCGTGGAGATCCAGGAAGGTGGCGCGCTCGGCGAGGGAGGCGATGTGCCCGCCGATGGCCCCGATCTGGTCGGTGCCCGCCTTGATCGCCCGGACGGTGGCGGCGTCGGGCAGGGCGCCCAGGCTGGCCTCGATGGCGGCGAGCCGGCTGGTGCCGGCGTTGATCTCGCGCAGTGATTGGGCCTGCTCCTGGAGCACACCAAGGAGCAAGCTCAGATCGCCGCCGTCGCCGTCGCCGAAGCCGCCGATCTCCTCCAGGACACGGTTCAGGCGCTCGGCGCTCTTCTCGTCGATCGCCCCGCTGGGCTCGAGCTGCTGCCGCTCCTGGAAGATCGTCACGGTCTTGGCGGTGGCGTCCGCGTAGACCCGCGCGCGCGACTCCTCGGCCAGGCCGCGCAGCAGCTCGTCGCGGGTGCCCTCGTCGAGGTCGAGCACGGAGGCGGCGAGGATGCGCCGCAGGCCGTCCTGCAGATTGACAACATCGGGGCCCTGGTCGCCAGGGCTGAGGGGGGCTGAGATCGGGTGCATAGGTCGCTTCCCTGTGTCTACGCGAGCGGCGCTAGAAGTGCCACTGGGCCGTCACCCCGAAGCGCGGGTTGCTCACGAAGTTCGAGCTGAGATCCGGCATGAACCCGCCCGAGATATAGTTGAAGTTGCCCTGCGAGTACTGGAAGAAGGAGGCCCCGACGGTGAGGCCGCCCGGCGTCCAGGGCGTGCGCGGCTCGCCGGCGACGGCCCTGAGGCCGGGGCTCGGCGGCGCCGGGTCAGTGACGCTGACGCTCGGCGAGTAGGTGAGGCCGAAGACCCCCGCGTTCGCCGCGATGCCGCTGCGGGTGCCGAGCCGGAAGTCGCCGGTGATATAGGAGGTGAAGAGCGGGCCGGGCCCGCGGAAGGTGCCGGCGAAGTTCGCCTCTGTGGTAGACGCGGTGCCGGCGACATCGATGTGCAGCGAGGGCAGGTAGAACAGACGCAGGTCG
The DNA here is from genome assembly GCA_013336035.1 of Chloroflexales bacterium. Lineage (GTDB taxonomy): Bacteria > Chloroflexota > Chloroflexia > Chloroflexales > Chloroflexaceae > CAIWXH01. The sequence continues at coordinate 3,116 of JAAXUL010000007.1, read as the reverse complement.
GCGCTGCCGCGTATCGACAGGCTGCCGTCGGCGTTGCCGGCGCCGGTGGCGCGGGCGTCGAGGCCTACGAAGGGCACGTTGACGCTGGCGCTCAGGTTCGCGGACTGAAGCGAGGTCGCCCCCTCGGCGCTCACGTTGCCAGCCACATCAAGGTGCAGCCGCCCAACGTTGGCGATCGTAGTGGCGTCGAGGCTGCCGCTGAAGCGCCCGCCCGCCAGGGCGGCGTCAGCGGTGAAGCTCACCAGCGAGATCCGGCCCGCCGAGAGGAAGCCGCTGAGGTGCACGTCGCCCTCGCCCCGCGAAACGGCGGGCAGCAGCAGCGAGCCGGGCAGCCCGCGCAGCACGAGGCGCTCGGGGACGGGGATGCTCAGGCTGCCGCTCCCGGTGGCGGCCAGGTGCAGGCCCGTGGGGTCGCCCAGCACCACGCCGCCTTCCACGGTCGCCGCCGCCCTGCCCGCCTGGGTGTCTACGCCGAGGGTGGTGGAGAGATCGCCGATGCCCGTGGTTGTGAAGCGCAGGGGCGGGATGCCGAGGGCGAAGCTGGAGCGCGCGTGGACGCCGACGACCCCGGTGCCGGAGACAGAGCGATCCGAAGACAGCAGGTTGCGAAACTGAAGGTTGGCCGAGACGCCCGTGAGGTCCACCTGGGTCAGCAGGGGCGTGACCGTGAGCGGCGCATCGTCGGGCGGGTCCATACCCGAGGGGTCGTTGAGCCTGATCGGGTTGTTGCGGGCGTAGCGGTAGAGGTTTGGCCCGTCGGCCAGGCCGCCAGGGTCGGCGGAGGTCCAGCGCCCCAGCCACGGCGCGCAGTAGCGGGCTTCGTGGTAGGCGAACCCGGTCTCCTCGTCGCGCTCCTTGCCGGTGTAGCGGTAGCGCTTGAGGCTCACCTCGGCGGCGCTGCGCCCGGCCTGGAACGATGAGGTGCCGAAGGGGTGGTACTCCTCGTAGCTGATCAGGGCGCCGCCCGCATCCAGCTCCAGGCTGGCAGAGCCGAGGTGATTGCCGAGCTGAAAGCGCACCAGGGGCGCGCCCAGCGCCGGGGCCGTCTCGGTCTCCACCAGGGCGATGCGCTGCTGGTCGTCCATCACGTGGAGGGTCTCGCGGGTGAGGGCGTTCGCCCCGAACCTGCGGTAGATCTCGAAGCCGCCGAGGTAGATGCGCTCCTCGCTGCGCGCGCCGCCCGCCGTCTCGATCACTTTGCGCACCCGCTGGCCGTTCGCGTCGTAGACGTAGAAGGCCGTGCCGCCGCCGCCCAGCTCCGCCCGCTGGAGTTGCTCCTTGAAGTCCCAGACCAGGGCCATGGCGTTGATCGCCGTCATGCAGCCGTTCGCATCGACGCCCTGGGCGTCGCTGTAGCTGTACGTCTCGCTGCGGGCGGCGCCATTGCCGACGGTGGTGCGGGTAAGCCGGTTGCTCTGGGTGGCAGGGTCGAGCAGGCTGGCGGCGGTGTACTCGTAGCTACGCGTCCAGCTGCCGCCGCTGGCGCTGTGGCGCACCAGGCGCAGGTTGCCGGCGTCGTCGTATGCGTAGCGCTCGCTGTAGCGGCGCATGGCCTGGGTGTCGTTCGGGTGGGCCAGCCCCACGAAGTCGAAGTCGCGCCGGTTGCCGCTCGCCGGGGCGCTGTCGTGCCCCGCCTGGCCGATGTGCTCGCGCCCGCTGGCCTCGATCAGCTGGTAGCGCGCGTCGTAGCTGTAGGCGCACGCCGGCTCCACGTTCTGGCCGTTATGGACGATCGTCCTGAGGGCCGCGTCGGCGATGCGGGTGAGGTTGCCGACGGCGTCGTAGGTGTAGCCGAGGTCCTGCACCACCCCGAGGCTCTGGAACAGCAGCGAGGCTGTGGCGTCGGGGTCGGCCGGGCGGGTGGTGCGCAGCCGGGCGAGCCTGAAGGTGCGCGGCTCGTACTCGTAGCTGGTGCGGGCCCCGTTGGCGTAGACGATCAGGCGGCGCTGACCCTTGGCGTCGTAGTCGATGTTGCTCACGAAGGGGGCGCTCGGGCCGCCGCGCAGGCTTACCGCCACCTGCTCTAGCAGGCCGGCCTGGTTGAAACCAGGCCGGTAGACACTGCTGTCGGGCGTGGTCAGCATCGAGGGGCGGTTGAGGGCGTCGTAGCTGGTGCTGCTGGTGAAGGGCTCGTCGCTGGTGGGCAGTTCGAGGGCCCAGTTCGCCGCCTGGTCGTAGTCGCGCAGCAGGTCGCGCCGGCTGCGCAGCAGGTTGCCCTTGAAGTCGTACGCCTCGCTCGTCACGATCCCCGCGCCGTCGAAGACCTGAAAGACTCGCCCACGATGGTTGGCTGCGGCCCCGTGGCCCTCGCCGTAGACGAGCCGCTCGGCCAGGCGCTCGACGCCGCTCTCCGTCACGAGCAGGCCGGTGGTGCGGCGCAGCGCGTCGTAGGTGATGCGCCGTGCGAAGCCCCGGCTGTCCCAGGCGCGGATCGGGTTGCCGGCAACGTCATTGAGGGTCCAGCGCTCGCCCGCCTCCATGCTGGCCTGGCGGATGCGGCTGCCGAGCATGTCGTAGGCGTAGCGCATCACCAGGCGCTCCACGGGGGCGCCGCCCTGCTCCACCACGTCGCGCACGGCCCGCTGGTTGCCCTCGATGTCCAGATCGACGCGGGTGAGGTAGGCCTCCTCGACGATGGCGCCGTCGCGCTCGAAGCGGTTCTGCACGATCGTGAGGAAGGGGCGTCCCAGGGCGTCGAAGTGGGCGACCGTCGGGGTCTGACGGTGCACGGCGGCCTGCTCGGCGGCCACGCGCTCAGGGTTGCTGGCCGCCAGGGCGGTGCGCGCCTCATGCCAGGTCGGCAGGTACTGCGCCTCCGGCAGCCGCGCGATCAGGCTGCCCACGTCGGGGTCCTGGGCGGGGTCGGTGGAGCCGTCGGCGTTGAGCACGGTGTCGTTGCGGTCGTAGCTGGCCTGCCGCCACGGGTCGAAGACGACCTTCTCCCAGCTGTGGTCGGGGTGCACGGTCGCCACGGCGCGGCCGAGGGGGTCGTAGAGCGCCCAGGGGCTCACGCCGATGCGCGCGTCGCTGTCCAGCCTGTGGGTATCGCTGAAGAAGGGCTCGAACTGGCGCACCGGCTTGCCCTTGTTGTTGAAGAGCGTCCAGCCGCTGCCCAC
>JAAXUL010000006.1 GCA_013336035.1 Chloroflexales bacterium | reverse complement strand
TGGGTGGGCATGCCCACCCAGCGCGGGCTCGCGTCGGCGGCGCTCATCACGGGCTGCCCGTCGGCGTCCACCACGATGGCGCCATCGGCGTCGCGCTGCGGCACGGGGCCGGGCTCGGCCTGCAGCTTCTGCTGGACCTCGCGGCCGAAGCCGTCGGAGTAGCTGAAGCGCAGCTGCAAGGCGCTCTGCGCCGGTGGGATCAGGTCGCTCACGTGGGTCTCGCGGCTGATCGTGGCGGCGCAGGCCGGCACGCGCTCCAGGTCGTAGAGGGTGCGGGTGGTAGCCGTGCCGAGCAAGCCGGCGGCCAGGGCGCGCGGGTCGGGGGCGTCGAAGTAGGCTGCGATCTGCGCGGGGGTGAGCTCGGCGGTAAAGGTGGCGAACGAGTCGCCCTCGACCGGCGCGGGGGCGGCCTTGCCCATCACCGCTGTGCCGACCAGCATGCCGAGGGCGTCGAAGGCCACCTCGGAGCGGTTGCCGTTGGGGTCGGTCGATTGCCGGGGCTGCAGCACGCGGTAGTCGTTGCTCGCGGTCGTAACGTTGCCGAGGGCGTCCTCGGTGCGCGCCAGGAGCAGGGTGTTGTTCCGCTGAACATTCGCCGGGTCGCTGTCGTAGGCCACGCGGGTGATCTGCCCGAAGGGGTCGCTGAAGCCGTGGGGCAGGAAGAAGTGCGCCAGGGCGAAGTCCAGCTCGGTGACGCCCTCGGGCGCGAAGAAGATCCTGCCCGAGGGGATCCACCAGTGGCCGTCACCATCCAGATCGACGTAGCCGCCCTGGTCGGCCCCGCCGCCCGCCAGCGCCAGGGCAGGATCCGGTAGCAGCGCCTCGGCGGAGCGCATGTAGATCTGGCCGAGCAGACCGGGCGTGAAGGCGAGCTTGTACGTTTCGCCGGGCAGGGCGCGGGGCTGTAAGGTGCCGACGGCGAGCAGGGCGCTCAGATCGTCGCGGCGGTAGAGGGTGCGCACGCGCTCGATCGGGCGCTTGCGGCGACCGGCGGGCGGGACGGCCAGCTCGTACGGGATCTCGGCCAGGGCCGAGAGGGCCGCGAAGTCGTCGGCGGCGAAGTCGTCGAAGGTGAAGCGCACCGCGCTGGCGTCCAGCTCGAAGCCGGTCAGCTCAAAGGTCCGCACCTCGGCGGGCAGCGGCGCCCTGTGGGCGTCGTCCCACATGCCGAGGACTGTCTGGTCGTTGATGGTGTAGCGGCTGTCCGTGTACGTCAGGAGGGGCCGCTCCTGCCTGAGTTTGTCGGCGCCCTGGAGCGGGCTGAGGCCGGCGCGCCGCCCGTAGCCCACGGCGAGGGCCCGCAGTACGTTGCCGAAGGCGTCCACCTCTAGAGTGAGGGTATGCTGCACGCGGGGGTCGCGGAACTCGCGCTCGTAGTGGTAGCTAAGCGCCTCCCTGGCGTGGGTGAAGCAGACCCCGTGGCGGTTCGCGCCCTGGGGCTGCAGCGGCACAACGGTGAAGTTCTGCTCGATCACCGTGTACGGGTGCCCCGCCTGCTCGCTCCCGTCCTCCGCGTACAGCTCCTGGCGCAGCATGGAGCCCCGCAGGGCGCGGCAGGCCTCGCGCTCCTCGTCGATGCTGAGGCCCGCGGGCAAAACCGTATCGGGGAGCAGGTGGAGGCGCGCGTCGTCGGCGTTCCAGCCCGGCTCGCGGTAGTACTCGCCGGCGAAGTGGTTGGAGACCCGCTCACGTCCCAGGTACACGCCGGTGTGGAACCAGGTCTTCGTGTGGATGGGCGGGCCGAGGGAGGCGGCATCGAGGTTGACGGCCAGGGACGAGTCGTCGTCGCCTATCCTGCTGCCGAACTCCTCGCTGTCCCACTGCTCGACCATGCCGAAGCCGCGGAACTCGCGCTCTACGCCGTCGAAGAAGCCGTGGTGGTAGGCGTAGCGGCTTACGAAGCGATTGCGGCTCACCCGGTCGTAGGTCTCCACCCGCTCGACCACGTGCACCGGGAACGGCAACTTGCTCGCCCAGGGCGTCCCGTTCAACCGATCCCGCAGGTAAAAGCGGGTGGAGGGCGCGTAGCGCACACGGGTCTGGGCGCCGAGGTTGTTGACGATGTCCACCAGCAGATGGGGCTTGTCCTCGCCCATGAGGCGCACGTAGCGCAGCTGGCGGCCCGCGTCGCCTGGCAGGGGCGAAGACCAGACCAGGCAAGCTGTGCCGTTGCCCAGCAGGTCGATCGCCGTGAAGTCCACAAGGTCGTCCACACGGGGGAAGACCGGCAGGGGCAGGGGGTCGCTCCAGCTGTTCCCCGACTGGTTGAAGAAGAGGCGCACCCCGTCGCGGTGCAGGTAGATCAGGTCGGCGGTGCCGGTGCCGTCGATATCGGCGAGGCGCACCCGTTTGTGGTCGAACTGCTCGGGGTTATCGAAGTGGGGCGCGTTGTCCATCGCCACCCTGGCCCCGAAGCGACCGTAGCCCAGGTTAGGCCAGTAGCAGACCTCGCCGTTGCGCACGCGCACGAGGTCGCTGAGCCCGTCGCCGCTCAGGTCGGCGAGGAAGATCGATTGGCTGCCGTCGGCGAAGAGCAGACATGGCCCGCGCTCCTCGTCGCGGGCCTGGGGGACACGCAGGGCGGGGCCGAAGCCGCCCTCGGCCAGTGAGGGGTGCCAGACGAAGGCGTCCTGCTCGGTGATCAGCACATCGGCGTGGCCGTCGCCGTCGAGATCGACGAAGCGCAGGTTGGGGTCGCGGGCGCTACGGTTGAGCCGCGCGGCGAAGGGGCGGAAGGGCTCCCAGCCCTCGGCGTCGTCGTGCTCGAAGAGCCCAGGCGTGGGCCCGTCGAGCAGCACCAGGTCGGGCTGGCCGTCGCCGGCCAGATCCATCAGCTGGGCGCCGTCGGCGAGGCCGAGGCTCGGGCGCAGGGCGACCTGCTCGGTGGGGGCCAGGCGCGCCTGCGCCTGCTGGCTTCCGTCAGCGAGGGCGCTCGCCAGAGGGCTGAGGTTGCGCTTGTAGAACCAGGCTCCGGCCTGCTCGCTGAGCACGCCTGGGAGGCCCTCGCCGTGCAGGTCGGTCCACTGGTAGTCGGCGCCGGCGAGGCCGGCGGGCAGGTTCGTGAGGCTGGCCGGGTCGAGCTCCTGCAGGGTCGTCTGCACCTGGGGGCGGGAGTAGCTGAACTCGACCGGCGGCATGGACTTCGCGAGGTAGCTGGCGGGGCCGGTGCGCTTATAGCCGGCCTGCCGGACGGCGAGCAGGAAAGAGTAGGCGGGGTCGAGGGGGTCGCGGGGGTTGGCGGCGCGCGAGTAGGTGAAATCGGTGGACTGCACCAGACAATCGGCGCCCACGGCGGCGTCGGCGCTGAAGTGGTGGAACATCAGCACGCGCCGACAGAGGCGGGCGGTGCGCACCTCGAAGCCGGCGCGGTAGCTGGCGAAGGGGTCCTGGCGGCGCGGCCAGGGGAAGGTGAGGGCGCCGGCGCCGTCTGTGGCCTCGTCGTCGCGAGGCGTCGGCGCGTCGCGGTCGTGGTCGCCATAGTCGAAGACCACCTCGAACATCCAGCCTGCGCCCTCGATCTGCGGTGTCGTGAGGTGCACGGGTCGGCGGCCGGCGGGGTCGAGGAGAGGGACGCGGTTACCGTAGCGGATGCGTTTGGGGTAGCGGTTCGTCGCGCGCTCGGCGGCGTCGGGCGCGCCGCGGTTGCGCTCGTGTGCAAGGCCCAGGTCGAGATCGACGCCATCCTCGGGCTTGTAGCTGTAGACGATCGCGTTGCCTTTGTCGTCGCGGGTCTCGCAGATCAGCCAGCTGAAGATGCGGCGCGGGTCGTTAGGGTCGGCGATCCGTGAGCCTGGATCCGTGCCGTAGAGCGTGAGCAGATTGTCCTTCGAGATGGAGCGCCAGTGGACCATGCCGTCGTCGCGGCGGGTCCAGCGCTCGATCCGCGCAAACAGGCCCTCGACGCGGGGGCGGTAGCGGCGCACGAGGTACGCGACACCGTCGATCGTGCGGGGCTCCTCGTCGAGCGCATTGGCGCCGTCGCTCATCACCCAGGCGCCGGCCTCGTCCTGCTTGAACTGCGGCACCAGATCCTCGGCGCCAGAGAGGATGAAGACGTCCGAGTCGACCTCGTCGCGGTACTGTGGCAGGCCCTTCTCGGTCTTGCGCGTGATCGCGGGCAAGGCCAGGCTCCAGCCAAAGCCGAACGGCCCGTTCCCGTTGGCCGTGTCGTAGACCAGGGAAAGTTGTGGCCCAACGCCCGCCCGCCCCGGCGACGTGGCGATCGGCGCCGTCATCGAGCCGGTGCCCATGGCCGGGTTTGCGGCGAACTTCTCGCCAATGCCACGGACCGCGCCGCCTCCTTTCGGGAGGGTAATGGCCGGGGCCTGCAATGTCGCGGTGCTGCTGGTGGTCGAAGCGTTGGGGGCCGCACCGCGCCCCGACTCCGACAGCCTATCGGCAGAGCCTGTTTTGTCCATAACCCACCTGACGTGACGAAGCTTCAAGGCGCCTGCTGGTACCAATGTAGCGGCGGCTAGCGTCGGCAGGGATGTGGCAGTCGCGACTATTGCGGGATTGAAATGCTTCTACTACAAAATAAAGGCGCCGAAGCGCTGTCATTCTTGCAGATGCCTGGCCTCAGTTGAAATCACACCTGCAGTAGCTCCGCGCGGCAGGAGGAAGCGCAGGCGGTTGGTGCCCACTCGCACCAGCCGGCCCATCAGCGCCTTGGCGCCGCCGGTCATCAACCAAGAGTTCCCACGAGCCTAGCCACTCACATTCGCCGCGCCGAAGGCGTAGCCGGGTTCCTGCGCTACGTAGGGATACTCGGCCTGCTGCTGGATCAGCTTCGCCACCAGCCCGGTCCAACCGGTCTGATGGCTGGCCCCAATCCCCGCGCCGTTGTCGCCGTGGAAATACTCGTAGAACAGGATCAGGTCGCGCCAGTGCGGGTCGTTCTGGAAGATCTCGGTTCCGCCGTACACGGGGCGCCGCTGGGCCTGCTCGTCGCGCAGGAAGATCGCGGTCAGCCGGCGCGACAGCTCCAGCGAAACCTCCCACAGATTCAGCCACCGACCTGAGCGGGTCGGGCACTCGACCTTGAAATCATCGCCCAGGTGGTAGTGGAAGCGCTGGAGCGCTTCGATGATCAGCAGATTCACCGGGAACCAGATCGGGCCACGCCAGTTCGAGTTGCCGCCGAACATGCCCGTGCTCGACTCGGCCGGCTCGTAATCGACGCGATAGGTCTGCCCGTAGAGGTTCAAGATGTACGGATTGTTGTGGTGATATTTGGAGAGCGCCCGGATGCCATAGGGGCTGAGGAATTCCTGCTCGTCGAGCACGCGCGCCAGGATCTGGGTGAGGCGCTCTTTACTCACCAGCGCCAGCAGAACGTTGTCCGACTCGGCGCGGTTGGCTACCAGGCTGATATTATTGTGCTGGATCAGGTCCTTACGATTCGCGCAGAACCAGTCAAAGCGCTTCTTGAAATCCGAGAGCGGATCGGACTCCAGGGTGTCCAGGCTGAGCGCCTCGATCGCGAAGAGCGGGATGAGCCCGACCATCGAGCGCACCTTCAACGACCGCGATCGCTCGTTCGGCGGTAAGCTATTGTCGGCCAGGTGCAGGATGTCGTAGTAGAAATTGTCGTTTTCGTCCCAGAGATCGACATCCGGCCCGCCGACTTGATTCATGGCGTCGGCGATATAGAGGAAGTGCTGGAAGAATTTGCTGGCCAGATCCTGGTAGGTGCTGTCGGTCTTCGTCAGCTCGATGGCGATGCGCAGCATATTGACGCAATACATGCCCATCCAGCTCGTGCCGTCCGACTGCTCTAGCTGGCCGCCGGGGATGTTCAGGTTGCTGCGGTCGAATACGCCGATATTATCCAGCCCAAGGAAACCTCCGGCGAAGATATTGTTGCCCTCGGCGTCCTTGCGGTTGACCCACCAGGTGAAGTAGAGGAGCAGCTTCTGGAAGACGCTCGCGAGAAAGTTCGTGTCGCGTCGTCCGTAGAGCTTCTCTTCGATCTTGTAGACCCGCCAGGCCGCCCAGGCGTGCACCGGTGGGTTCACATCACCAAAGGCCCATTCGTAGGCGGGCAGCTGACCATTCGGGTGCTGGTACCACTCGCGCACAAAGAGGTAGAGCTGCCGTTTGGCGAAATCGGGGTCGATCAGCGCCAGCGGGATGGTGTGGAAGGCCAGATCCCAGGCCGCAAACCAGGGGTACTCCCAGGCATCGGGCATCGAGATGATATCCTCGTTGTAGAGGTGGATCCAGTCGTGGTTGCGACCGCTTCTGCGCTCCACGGGCGGCGGCGGCCCAACCGGGTCGCCGTCGAGCCACTCTTTGATCACGTAGTGGTAGAACTGCTTGCTCCAGAGCATGCCGGCGAAGGCCTGCCGCTGCACCCGGCGCAGATCATCGGACATCGGGTAGGGGCAGACCTTGGTATAGAACTCATCGGCCTCCTGCTTGCGCGTCTGAACGATCGCATCAAACGCGGGGCCAAACGGCTGCGCCAGGTCGCCCGCGTCGCTTAGCCGCAGCCGGACGGTGCGCGTCTCGCCGGGGCCGATGTCGAGCACGTAGGAGGCCGCAGCCTTGGTTCCCGTGCGGCTCGGGTTGACCGTCTGCCGGTTGCCGAACGAGAGCACGTAGTCGTTGATCCCGTCTTTGACATAGGGCGAGCTATTCTGGCCCCAGCCGAAGCGCACCCGGTTGGTCTCGTTTTCGGTGAAGAGCAGCCCCTGCGCGGCCTCGCAGTAGAGCCAGCGCTGTCCCAGATCGGGATGCGCGGCGGCGATCACGCTGAGCTGCGGATCATCCCGGCTGACGGCGAGCGACGGCTTGACGATATTCGGGTAGCCCCACGACCAGGTGTTGCGGAACCAGAGCGTGGGCAGGAGGTGGAGCCGCTGCGGCAGCGGCCCGCGGTTGATCACGCTGATCACGATCAGGATGTCGTCGGGGCTCTGTTTGGCGTACTCGACGAAGACATCGTAGTAGCGGTTTTCGGCGAAGACCCCGGTGTCGACGAGCTCGAACTCGGGTGCGCCACGGCCACGACGGCGGTTCTCGTCGACCAGCCAGGCGTAGGGGAAGGCGCGCTGCGGATATTTGTAGAGCGCCTGCATGTAGGCGTGGCTCGGAGTGTTGTCGAGGTAGAAGTAATACTCCTTCACATCCTCGCCGTGGTTGCCCTCGTTCCCGGTCAGCCCGAACAGGCGCTCTTTGAGGATGGGGTCTTGCTCGTTCCAGAGCGTGATCGCAAAGCAGAGGCGCTGATGATTATCCGAGATCCCGGCGATGCCGTCTTCGCCCCAGCGATAGGCCCGCGAGCGGGCCTGATCGTGGGAGAAATCCTCCCAGGCGGTCCCATCGCGGCTATAGTCTTCGCGCACCGTCCCCCACTGTCGATCGCTCAGGTAGGGCCCCCAGCGGCGCCAGTGGGTGTTGCGATCAGGGAAAACCACGCGCGCCTCGGTAAGTCGCTGTACTTCCTCGGTTGCCAGCAGGCCATCTAAGGTCATCGGTGGTGCCTCCTCTTGCCCTGTGTTAAGTCAACGCCGTCCAGGCCTGTAAGATCTCGGCGACCGACCGCGCCTGCGCATGGATAACGACTGGACAGGGGATGCCTTTATCTTACAAGAAAGAGTCTAGAATTTCAATTACCCAGATGATCGCGGTCGCCGGCGCTCTCGGCCTCCACGGTGTCGCGCACGATTGAGAGCCCGAGGCCCAGACCACCCGCGCGGCGTGAACTTGACGGCGTTTGCGAGCAGGTTCCACTGTAGCCGGCGAAACTGCCGTTAGGCCGGCCGCCCGCTGGCGCATAAGTTGCAGGCATGCTCACACCGGCAGCGGCACGCGAGGGAGCATCGTCATGGATCTGAAGCAGCAGGTCGCGATTGTGACCGGGGGCGACAGCGGGATCGGCCGAGCCATCTCGCTCGCGCTGGCCGCCGCGGGCGCGGCCGTCACCCTGAACTTCCACCAGAATCAGGCGGCGGCGGACGAGGTCCGCGGGCAGATCGAGCAGCGCGGCGGGCGGGCCCTGGCGGTGCAGGGCGATGTCAGCCAGGTGGCCGACCTCCAGGCCCTGGTGGACCAGACCGTCGCTGCCTTCGGGCGCCTCGACATCATGGTGAACAACGCCGGGATGGAGACCCGCACCTCGCTGCTCGAGTCGGCTGAGCAGGACTTCGATCGCACGATCGCCGTCAATCTCAAGGGCGCCTTCTTCGGCACGCAGTGCGCGGCGAAGCAGATGATCGTCCAGGGCGGCGGCGGGCGGATCATCAACATCTCCTCGGTCCACGAGGACTGGCCTATGCCGGGCAACACGCCCTACTGCTGCGCAAAGGGCGGCGTACGCATGCTCACCCGCACCGCGGGGGTCGAGCTCGCGCCCCACCGTATCACCGTGGTCGGCGTGGGGCCTGGCGCCGTCGCCACGCCCATCAACCGCGAGACGCTCGCCGACCCCGAGCAGAAGCAGGCCCTCGAGGAGGCCATCCCCGAGGGGCGCATCGCGCGCCCCGAGGATATCGCCGGCCTGGTCGTCTGGCTGGCCTCTGCCCAGAGCGCCTATGTCACCGCGACGACCTACTTCATCGACGGCGGCCTGATGCAGGGTAGCGTCGGTCTATAACGAGAGGGCCCCATGCCCCACATTGTCATCCTCGGGGGTGGGTTCGCCGGCCTGACGGTCACCCGCCGCCTGGAGCGCCGCCTCCGCCATAACGCCGCCGTGCAGCTCACGCTGATCAGCCGTCAGAACTACATGGCCTTCACGCCGCTGCTGGCCGAGGTCGCCGGCAACAGCATCGAGCCGCGCCACGCCGTGCCGCCCCTGCGTGGCTTCCTCCACCGGGCGCGCTTCCACGAGGGCACGGTGCAGCAGATCGACCTGGCGGCGCGGCAGGTTGTGGTGGCGCACAGCGATGGGGGTCAGGCGCACATCCCCTACGACGAGCTGGTGATCGCCCTGGGCGCGGTCACCAACTACCACCGCACCCCCGGCGCGGCAGACTATAGCTTCGACCTCAAGAGCCTCGACGACGCGATCCGGCTGCGCAACCACGTGCTGGCGACCCTGGAGCTGGCCGATGTCACGCCTGACCCGGCGGAGCGCGCCGCGCTGTTGACCGTCCTGGCGGCTGGTGGCGGCTACGCCGGGGTCGAGGGGCTGGGGCTGCTGCTCGACTTCGTGCGCCGGGCCCTGCCCTTCTACCCCTCGATCCAGCCCCACGAGCCGCGCTTCATCCTGGCCTCCCACAGCCCGCGGCTGCTCGAGCAGGTGGACGAGCGGCTGGGCCGCTATGTGGTTCGCGCGCTACAGGCCCGCGGGGTCGAGGTCCGCCTCGGCGTAAGCGTCGCGGAGGTGAGCGCTGATGCGGCAACCCTCAATCCCGGCGGCACGGTACCAACCCGCACGGTGCTCTGGGCCGCGGGCATCGCCGTCACCCCGCTACTCCGTGAGAGCGGGCTGCCGACGACCGAGCACGGGGCCGTCCAGGTTGCCCCGACGCTTCAGGTTGTCGGCCACCCCGAGCTGTTCGCCCTCGGCGACTGCGCCGCGGTGCCGAAGGCGGGCGGCGCCACCTACGCGCCGACGGCCCAGAACGCGACGGCCGAGGCCCGGCTAGTGGCCGACAACCTGGCCGCGCTGCTCGCCGGGCGCCCGCTGCGGCCATTTCGCTACCGCCCGCTGGGCAGCCTGGCGGCGATCGGCAGCTACGAGGCGGTGGCCCAGCTGGGGTGGCTGCCGCTCGCCGGGCTCCCGGCCTGGCTGGCCTGGCGCGCGGTCTATCTGCTCAAGCTCCCGGGGCTCAGCCGCAAGCTGCGCGTCGCGCTCGACTGGCTGCTCGAGGCGCTGCTGCCGACCGACATCGTGCAGCTGCCCGTGCAGCCCTCCGACGACCGGCCAAGCGAGGGGGCCCAGCTGCGCAGCCGCGAGCACCAGGCGTGAACCCGCCGCTGGACCGCGCCGGCACTGTATCGCTGGCCGCTGCGCGCGCCGTACGACGCGGCAGCGACGCCTTCACTCTGCGGCGCCTCCGCCTCCCGCCCCTGGGCCAGCCATGAGCGCCGAGCACGACCGGCTGCGCGAGGATGCCGCGGCGTGGCGGCGCTGGGGGCCGTACCTGAGCGAGCGGGCCTGGGGCACCGTGCGCGAGGACTACAGCGCCGACGGTGACGCCTGGGGCTACTTCCCGCACGACCACGCGCGCTCGCGGGCCTATCGCTGGAACGAGGATGGGCTGGCCGGCATCTCGGACGACAAGGGCCGGATGTGCTTCGCCCTGGCCCTCTGGAACGGGCGCGACCCCATCCTCAAAGAGCGGCTGTTCGGGCTGAGCAACCCGCAGGGCAACCACGGCGAGGATGTCAAGGAGCGCTACTTCTACCTCGATGCGACCCCAACCTCCTCCTGGCTGCGCATGCGCTACACCTACCCGCAGGCCGCTTTCCCCTACGACGCTCTCGTGGCCGAGAGCGCCCGCCGCACCCGCCACGACCCCGAGTACGAGCTGGCCGACAGTGGGGTGTTCGCCGATGAACGCTCCTTTGATCTGGTCATCGTATACGCCAAGGCTGAGCCAAATGATCTGCTGATCCGCGTCACCGTGACCAACCGCGGCCGCGAGGCGGCCCCGCTGCACCTCCTGCCGACCCTCTGGTTCCGCAACACCTGGAGCTGGGGCTACGACGAGCGGCGCCCGGCGCTCACCGGGGCGGAGATCCCGCGCCCCGGCCTGCCGGCGCTGGCGGCGATCTACGCCGCGCACCCGACCCTGGGCGAGTACACCCTGGCCTGCGAGGAGGCGGGCGGCGCCGCGCCCGAGCTGCTCTTCACCGAGAATGACACCAACGTGGCGCGGCTGTTTGGCGGGCAGAACGCGACGCCCCACGTCAAAGATGCGTTCCACGCCTACATTGTCCACGGCGACCGCGCGGCCGTCAATCCGGCGCGGGCGGGCACGAAAGCTGCCGCGTACTACCGGCTCACCATCCCCGCAGGCGGCGAGGTGACCGTCCGGCTGCGCCTGAGCGGCCGCCCAACCTCTGAGCAGGAGCCCACCCACGCCCACACCGCCGAGCCCCCAGTCCACCACGCCGAGACGCTCGCGCCCAAGGGCAGCAGCGCAGCCCCGGCGGACCCCTTCGCGGACTTCGACCAGGTGCTCGCCGCCCGCCAGGCCGAGGCCGATGCGTTTTACGCGGCGCTCCTCCCCGCCGAGACGGGCGACGAGCGACGGGCGATCTTCCGCCAGGCCCTGGCAGGGCTGCTGTGGTGCAAGCAGTTCTACCACTACCGGGTGCGCCACTGGCTCAGCGGCGACCCCGCCCAGCCACCACCACCGCCCGAGCGCCGGCGCGGGCGCAACGCCGACTGGCAGCACCTCTCTAACGAGCGGGTGATGTCGATGCCGGACAGCTGGGAGTACCCCTGGTACGCCGCGTGGGACCTCGCCTTCCACTGCGTCACCCTGGCGCTGGTCGACCCGGACTTCGCCAAAGACCAGCTCGACCTGCTGACCCGCGAGTGGTACCAGCACCCCAATGGACAGCTCCCGGCCTACGAGTGGGACTTCGACGCGGTCAACCCGCCGGTGCAGGCCTGGGCCGCCTGGCGCGTCTACAAGCTCGAGCAGAAGCACTGGGGCCGTAGCGACCGCGCCTTCCTCGAGCGGGTCTTCCACAAGCTGCTGCTCAGCTTCACCTGGTGGGTCAACCGCAAGGACAGCGAGGGCAACAACGTCTTTGGCGGCGGCTTCCTCGGCCTCGACAACATCGGGGTGTTCGACCGGAGCGCGGGGCTGCCCGGCCGTGGCTCGCTCGAGCAGAGCGACGGCACCAGCTGGATGGGCATGTTCTGCCTCGATATGCTGACCATCGCCCTGGAGCTGGCGTGCGAGAACCCGGTCTACGAGGCGATCGCGACCAAGTTCTTCGAGCACTTCCTGGCGATCGCCGGCGCGCTCAACAGCCTGGGCGAGGCGAATATCCCACTCTGGAACGAGGAGGATGGCTTCTTCTACGACGTGCTGCACACAGCCGACGGTCAGACCACGCCGCTGCGGGTGCGCTCGTTCGTCGGGCTGATCCCGCTCTTCGCGGTGCGGACGATCGAGCCGGCCCTGCTGGCGCGGCTGCCAGAGTTTCGCCGGCGGCTCGAGTGGTACCTCGCCAACCGCCCGGACCTGGCGCGGCTGATCGCGCACTGGGAGGCGCCGGGGGCGGGCGAGCGCCGGCTGCTGGCCCTCTGTCATGGCCAGCGGATGTGGCGCCTGCTGCGCTACGCCCTCGACCCCGAGGAGTTCCTGAGCCCCTATGGGGTGCGCTCGCTCAGCCGCTACCACGCCGAGCACCCCTACGTCCTCGCCCTTGGGGACGTAGCGCACACGATCCGCTACGAGCCCGGCGAGTCGCAGAGTGGGCTCTTCGGCGGGAACTCAAACTGGCGCGGGCCGGTCTGGTTCCCGCTCAACTACCTGCTGATCGAGGCGCTCCAGCGCTACCACCACTACTACGGCGAGGCGTTTACCGTCGAGTGCCCGACGGGCTCAGGCCGCCAGTTGAGCCTGGGGGCGATCGCGGATGCGCTGGCCCGGCGGCTGATCAGCCTCTTTGAAGCAGATGGGCTGGGGCGCCGGCCAGCCGACGGCTTGGTCGGTGGACCCCCGCCCGACCCGCACGGGCGCGCAGCGCTGCTCTTCTACGAGTACTTCCACGGGGATACGGGCGCGGGTCTGGGCGCCAGCCACCAGACCGGCTGGACGGCCCTGGTCGCCAAGCTGATCCACCAGCAGGCGCGCCGCTGACGCGGCCGGGATCACCGCAAACTGTAAGGCTGTGTAGGTGAAGGTCTCTGTGGCCGTGACCGTGCGGCTGGGCGGCTCGATGGTGAGCCTGATGTCGTGCACTGAGTAGTTCTGCCAGTAGTTAGGGCCGGGGTTGCCGTCGGGGCTGCGGGTGCCCGCCGCGAAGGCGGCCTTCACCTCGCGGGGTATGTACAGCTCTCTGGCGGGCGTCTCGGCCGGGGCGGCGGTCGGGGCCGCCGTGGGCGCCGCGGCGGCGGCGGTGGGTGCGCTCGTCGGCGCCTCGGCGGCCACAGTGGGCGCGGCGGTCGGCTGCGGGGCCGCCTGGCTGGCGCAGGCCGAGAGCAGCATGGCGGCGAGGAGGCCGAGCGGGAGCAGCTGACGCAACGTGTGTTTGTTCCTGGCCTCATCCGTGTGCAAAACGTGCGTGATCCGCCGCGCTCATTGTGAGCGCGGCGGCGCCTCGCGAGCGAGCGGCCCCTAAGGGAAGGTGTAGGCCTCCTTCAGCAGCGGGAAGTCGGCCGGGATGGTGTTGCCGTACAGCCAGGTGTCCCACACCGCGCTCAGGTCGCGCCCGGTGATCCGCTCGGCGGTGGCGATGAAGTCCGCGGTGACGACCGGCTTCTCCCTGTGCTCCTCGTAGAAGGTGCGCAGGATGCTGAAGAAGGCCTGGTCGCCGACCTCCATGCGCAGATTGTGCAGCGCCAGCGCGCCGCCCGAGTAGGTCGTCATGAACAGGAGGGGGAGGCCCGGGTCGACCGGCGGGTACACCTGCCCCGGCTCGATGAGGGGCAGCCCCGGCACCTGGCCCGAGGCCGTGCCGTAGTTGAGCTGCTTATCGTACTGCAGCTTGATGTGGGCGTTGTAGGCATCGACACCCTGGGTCTTCTCGAGCCAGAGGGCCTCGGCGTACTTGGCGAAGCCCTCGTGCAGCCAGAGCTCGCCCCAGTCGGCAACGGTGACCGTGTTGCCGTACCACTGGTGGAACAGCTCGTGGGCGATGACGAGGTCGCCCTCCGCCTGCACGGTGTCAGCGTCGAAGATCGAGAGGGTCTGGGTCTCGAGGCCCGAGGCGAGGCCCGGCGGCACCACGATCGAGCCGTACACGTCGAAGGGGTACTTGCCCAGCAGCTGCTCGAAGAAGACCAGCATTTCGCCGGTCACATTGAACCTGTCGATCACAGCCTGGTCAACGCCCTGCGGGAAGTAGTCGCGGATGGGCAGGCCGTTGGGCGCCTTGCTCTCGCGCAGCTCGAATGGGCCGACGGCGACCAGGGCAAGCTCGGTGGCCATCGGCTGGGCCATCTCCCAGACGTAGGTCTTCGTATCCTCGTCGACGGGGATGACCTCCTGCAGCACGCCGTTGGCGGCGGCGACGTTGGGGTCATCGACGGTGATACGGAAGGTGTAGGTCGCCTTGTCGCTCGGGTGGTTGTTCGAGGGGAACCAGGTCATCGAGCCGTCGGGCTGGCCCACAGCCGCGAAGTAGCCGGGGCTCCACTCCTTCCAGCCGGTGGTGACCTGTTGGAGGGCCAGGCCCGGGTCCGGGTAAGGCTGTGGCTGGCCGGCGTAGGCGACGGCGACGGTGAAGGTCGCCCCGGCGGTGATCGGGCTGGCCGGGGTAATTTGCAGCTCCTGCCCGCTGCGGCTGAAGGTCGCCGCAGCGCCGTCGACCGTCACGCCGCTGACGTCGAGCCCCAGGAAGTCGAGGTTGAAGCTCGGCAGCGCATCGGCCGCCAGGGCCTCGATGGTGGTCGTCCCGGCGATCGTGCTGGGGTCAGGTGCCGCCGTCAGCTCGATCGTGTAGTGCTGCACATCGTAGCCCCCATTGCCCTCCAGCGGGAAGTACGGGTCGCCGACGGTTGCCGCCGCGGGGATGGCCGTCGGAACGGCCGTGGGCCCTTCAGTCGGGGCGGCGGTGGGCGCCACGGTCGGAGCCAGGGTTGGCGCCGCGGTAGGCGCTTCGCTCGGGGCGGCGATAGGCGCCGCGGTCGGGACAACGGTAGGCACCTGGGCCACCTGGCCGCCACACGCCGAGAGCAGCGCCGCCGCGAGCAAGATGAGCGGCGGCAGGGCGTGGGAAATGCGCTTGGTCATAGCTTCTGTCCGAGATATTGAGGAGCAGCGGCGTGGGGAGGGTATAGAACTCCGCCACCTGCTCGTTGGTGTAGCTCATCGCGCCCTCGTCGTCGGCGATGGTGGCGGGCGTCCGCCCAGAGGCCCTGCCGGCGTGGGCTCCGCTGTGGGAGCGATGGCAGGGCAAAGGGCAGCGCTCTTGTGCTCTGAAGGCCTTGTGGACGTATTATCAGTATGAGGCGCCGCTGCCGCAAGCGACGAATAATGGGTTTTTGCATCGACAAAAGACCCCCTACATTTGTAGGAGGTCGAGGAAGGCCAGGGCATGCGCTGGCAGGAAGCGACCAGCGACGCGCTGGCCGCCTTGCGCACCCTCATATTGAATGGGGGCTGGGAAATGTAGGTGAACAGCGTTATCAGCACAGGTGAACGTGGGGAGGGAGCAGCGGGATAGGGCGGGAGGATCCCAAGGCAGGCCCAGGCCCTACCAGACCGGCACTGGCATGCCGGCTTGCCTGGCGGGGCTCCCTGAAGGCCTGTTCGGGGCGCGCGTGGTTAGATCAGACCGAGCTCTGCGGCCCGCTGGACGGCCGCCCGGCGACTCGTGACATTGAGTTTGCCGTAGATGCTCTTGGTATAGGTGCGGACCGTGCTCAAGCCGATCACGAGCGCGCGGGCGATCTCCGGCCCAGAAAGCTCGGTGGCGAGCAGGCGGAGCACGGCAAGCTCACGCTGGCTGAGCGGCTCGACCAAAGGATGAGGGATGAAGGATGGAGGATGCGCTGATGTCGCGCCCGGATGCGCCAGCTCCGTCGAGAAGGCAGCGAGCAGCTGGGCAGCGTAGTCCTGCATCCTTCCGCCTGCGTCCTGGATCCGTTTCAGAAGCGCGGCCATGGGCGTGCCTTCGTCCACAAACATGCGCACGTAGCCCTCTGGCTCAGCCAGCGTCAGGGCGTGAGCGAGGGAGAGCAGGGCGGCCGGGATGTCGCCGTGGGCCTGGTGGGCGAGCGCCTGCACGGCCAGGATCTCGATCGCACTGCCGGTCCGCCCCCCTGCTTCCGCCGCTTCTAAGAGGCGCTGGAGGAGCCCGATGGCCTCCTGCACCGCGTGGTCTGTCGGCCCGCTCGTCGCCTGGGCCAGGAGCACCCTGGCCAGGGTGATGTGCTCGAATTCGCGCCCATAGCTGAGCTCATCGTGGGCCGAGAGACCCTGCGCTCGCGCCCAGTCGAGGGCGTCGCCCAACCGCCCCTGCCTGAGCCACACCCGTGCCTTCCACGCGGCGATCGGACGTACATTGGGCGAAAAGTCGCGCATGTACAGGCGCGCCGCCTCATCGAGCAGGTCGAGCGCGCCGTCCAGATCGCCCTGGGCCTCCTGGATACGGGCCATCGCGATGGGCCAGCGATAGCGGTGTTGCGGGAACCCCGTGTGCTCGCCTAGCTCCTGGCTGCGCAGCAGGTGCTGGGTGGCGGCCCGCAGGTCGTCACGCTCACGCAGGAGCTCGCTCATGCCCACGTACAGGTCGGCCGTGCCCCGCGGGAGCGGCGCGCCCTGCGCCAGCGCCAGCTGCAAGCCCTGCTCATAGGTGCGCATCGCCTCGCGGAGCCGACCCTGCGCCATCCGTATCGCGGCCAGGGTGACAGCGCCATTGATGGCGTCGGCGATGTTCCCGGCCTTGTGCAGACTCGCCATGCCCTCGGCGTACGTCTGGTGGGCTACCTCGAGATCCCCCTGCGTCCAGGCGGCGAGCCCAATGAACCCCGCTGCCCCTCCGCGCGTCAGATGGTCGTCCGCTGGCGCGAGGTCGAGCGCGTGTTGGGCAGCGGCCACGGTTCCTGGCACATCGCCCCGGGCCAGCGCTAGTCCCGCGCGGGCAATCGCGATGGCACCCGGGAGACGACGAAAGGCCGCTTCGTCCACCACGACCATCGCGGCCGCCGGGGCGCCTGGCCGCGCACGGTCGTCTGCCGGCGTTTCCAGCCACCATTCGGCGTCCCGCAGGCGGGCCTCCACGCCATCGAGCGCGCCGCCATCCAGTAGCAGATGGGCATACGCCACGCTGAGGACGGGCCTGGCGCGGAGCACCTCGTCGGGGAGTGCCGTGAGCCAACCCAGCAGCGTGGCCCCCTGTCGCCTCCTGCTCATGGCCGGCACCGCCAGCTCGACCAGGCCCGCCGCACGCGCGAAATCCTCAGCCGCCAGCGCGTGGCGGATCGCCTCGGTCGACAAACCGTGGTGCTCATACCACACGCTTGCGCGCCGATGCAGCGTTGCGACCTGCTCGGGCTGCTCCGCCCGCAGGTGGGTCGCGAGCACGTCGGCAAAGAGGTGGTGGTAGCGGTACCACTGGCGCGTGTCATCCAGCGGAATGACAAAGAAGTTGCCGCGATGGAGGGCCTCCAGACGGGCGCTGCCGTCGGTTTGGTCGGTGACGGCATCGCACAGCGGGCCAGACAAGCGGTCAAGGATCGCGGTCTGGAGTAAGAAGCTGCGGACCGCTTCGGGCTGACGCTGCAGCACCTCTTCGACCAGATAGTCCACGATATACCGGTGGTCTCCCGCGAACGCCTGAATGAAGGCGGGAATATCTGCTCGCCCCCGTATCGAAAGCGCCGCCAGCTGGAGCCCGGCAATCCAGCCTTCGGTGCGCTCTTCCAGGACGGCGATATGCTCCGCGGAGAGGCTGAGGCCCATCACCTCCGTGAGAAATGCGGCGGCTTCGGCGGCGGTAAAGCGCAAGTCGGTCACACGCAGCTCGGTCAATTGGCCCCGCACGCGGAGCCGGGCCAGGGGGAGCGGTGGATCTTCGCGGGTGGCAATGACCAGGTGCAGCTGGGGCGGCAGATGCTCGACCAGGAAGGCGAGGGCCTGGTCTATGGGCCTGGCATCAAGCACGTGGTAGTCGTCGAGCACGAGGACCGCAGGCTGCGGGAGCGTCACGATCGCGTTGAGCAGCAG
The DNA here is from genome assembly GCA_013336035.1 of Chloroflexales bacterium. GTDB lineage: Bacteria > Chloroflexota > Chloroflexia > Chloroflexales > Chloroflexaceae > CAIWXH01. The sequence goes on along the minus strand of JAAXUL010000006.1, from coordinate 1,772 downwards.
CGGTAGCAGTGCTTCGATGGGCGGAGGCTGCGGGGACTGGAGCAGGCCCACAACGTCGGCGCCGACCGCTGGTGCGAGCGTCTGCAACGCGGCGACAAGGTATGCCAGAAAGCGGGCGGGGTCGTTATCCCCCTCGTCCAGCGAGAGCCAGGCGGCGGGCCGGCCACAGCCAGCAACCCACGCGCTGGCCAGACTGGTTTTGCCAAAGCCGGCAGGGGCCGAGATGAGAGTCAGCTTGCGGTCGAGGCCTTCATTCAGCCGCGCGATGAGGTCGGCGCGGAGCACCGCGTTTGGCCGTGGCGGCGGGATGAAAAGCTTGGTCGCGAGCACTGGGGTTGGCATAGCGCCATTATAGACTACGCGCCGCTTCGGCGGAGCCTGGACCCCTGTGCCAGCTATGGATGCGGCGAGTCATCGCCGGCCTCGACACGCCGCCCGCTACTGGCTGCTCGATATCGGCCTCCCAGGCATGACCAGCCTCGGGCAGATCGCCGAGCTACGAGCGGCGGGCGGCCCGTGGGCCTGGTGAAGCCAAATCGCGATATTGCCTGCCCTAGGCCCAGATATCCGACGTGCAGTCGCCGCCTGGGTAGCGCATCTCGTGCGCGCGCACTGGCCCGCCCGGCTCCGCGCCGAAGTCCACGAAGAAGCGCTCGTTGAGCGCCAGGCCCCCGCGCTCGCTGTCGCAGTCGATCTGGAGTAAGTACGAGCCGCGCCTGGCAAGCTCGGGGTAGAACTGGTTATCCCAGCTGCTCAGCAGCGAGCTGGTGACGTAGAGCCGCCTGCCATCGAGGCTGAGCTGGAGCATGTTCGGGCCGCCTTGCAGCGTGCGGCCTGGGAGATCAGCGCTCTTGCCGATCACTCCCCCGCACCAGACCTGCCCGGTCAGCTTCGGCTGAGAGGGGTCGCTGATGTCGTATTGGCGCACGTCGCCATGCAACCAGTTCGCGAGGTAGAGATAGCGGTCGTCCAGCGAGAGCAGCAGGTCGGTGATCAGCGCAGGCACCGGGAACGGCCACCCCTCGAGCTCGACCGGCGGTATAGCAATAATCTGCTCGATCTCCCAGCGGCCGTTGGGCCTGTGCCAGTGCCACATCGTGCTGCTCAGCGCGGCGCCGACGAAGCCGTGCGTGCTGTCCGGGTGGTGATGAAAGCGCACCTCGAGCGGCACCAGGCCCTGCTCGCCCAGCTCGAAGGTCTGCGCGATCGTGCGCTGCTCCCAGTCCCAGAAGCAGATGCGGCTGCCGTACTTGCCGGCGGCCACATCATCGAGGCTGAAGCTGGGCATGTAGGTGTTGGGCGCGGCAAGCTCGCTGCTGACCATCACATTGTGGCGCGGCTGGTACCACATATCGTAGTTGAAGCGCATACCGTCGCCTTGCTCCCAGCGGCCGGCGATATTGAACTCGTCGTCCAGCAGCAGGAAGCCGCCCGGCGCGTTCCCCGCGGCGTCCCCGAGCATCGAGATGAGCACGTGGCCGTCTGCGAGGCAGTGGACCGTGTGCGGCGCGCTCAGGTTGGTCTTCGCTTTGACCTCTTCGGGCTCGATCACTTTGTGCAGCCGCGGCGCCTGCTGGTCGGCTGTGTCGATGATATAGATACGGCTCGAGCCGAACCCCGGCACGATCAGGTAGCGGCGCGACTTGCCGGCGTCGGTGTGGCACGAACTGCAGGCGTTCCAGCCGAAGTGGTGCAGCTCGTCGCCGACGTAGGGCAGCGGCAGCCGGTTGATGACCTGGGAGTACGTTGGTGACTCCGGGTCGACGTCGATC
>JAAXUL010001025.1:1482-3225 GCA_013336035.1 Chloroflexales bacterium | reverse complement strand
CTGGCCGAGGGCGAGACGGCGCCCCGCGCCCCGCTCGAGCGGCTGCGCGAGGAGGTGACCGCCCTGGCCGAGGAGGTGCCCGGCGTGGTCGGCTTCCATCTGATCGACCTCGCGACCGGCGAGAGCGTCGGCCTCAACGAGCGCACGGTCTTCGCCGGGGCGAGCACGATCAAGGTGGCGATCATGCTCAACCTCTACGTGAACCTGGCGAAGTTCACCGAGCGGCAGAGCTTCTGGCTCAACGAGATGATCCGCTACAGCGACAACCTCTCGGCCAACGATCTGCTCGCCGCCGCCGCCGGGGGCCAGGGCACCGACTACGCCTTCGTGGGCGCCGAGCAGATGAGCACCATGCTCAGGGAGGAGCTGGGCCTGCGCCACACCTACCTCTATGTGCCCTACGAGACCACCGACTATATCAAGCTCTACAAGCCCAAGTTCACCTGCGGCCCCAAGGGCCCCGTGGGCGAGAAGCCCTACACCGAGATGGGCGCCTGCCTGCGGGCCGAGCCCGAGAGCATGGCCGGCCTCTACCAGATGATCGACCAGTGCGCGAACGGCGCGGGCCCCCTGCTCGACAAGTTCGACCTGCTCACCCCGAAGCGCTGCCAGGAGATGCTCGACTGGCTGGCCAAGAACGGCGACAAGACGCGCATGGTCGCCGGCATCCCCAAGGGCGTGCGCGTCGAGCACAAGAGCGGGTGGATTGAGGATATGCAGGCCGACAATGGCATCATCCGCTCGCCAAACGGCGACTACATCCTCTCGGTCTACTACTACCGCCCCCTCGACAGCAAGCACGACCACTGGGACGATGAGGAGATGGCGCCGGTGGTGGCGGCCTTCTCGCGGCTGGCCTATACTGCCTACAATCCGGTCCAGGTCGAGCAGTAGGAGGAGCGCCGATGACTCTGCCAATCACCAGGCTGATCGTCTTCAAGCACGGCGTGGGCTACTTCGAGCGGCGCGGCGCCCACAGCGGCGACCGGCTCGAGCTGAGCTTCCCGCGCGAGGCGATGGACGACGTGCTCAAGAGCCTCGTCGCGATCGACCTCGGCGCCGGCCAGGTGCTCGGCGTCGACTTCGAGACCCCCGAGGACCGGGCGACGCGCCTGGCCCGCGGCAGCATCCACCTGGGCGACCAGCAGAGCCTGCTCGACCTGCTGCGCGATCTGCGCGGGCGCGCGGTGCGCCTGGCCCTCGCCGAGGGCAAGAAGGCCGAGGCCGCCCTCGAGGGCCTGGTGGTGGGCGTGGACTACGAGCCCGAGCAGCCCTTGCGCCGCGCCACCGTCTCGGTCTACAGCGCCGAGGCGCGCCAGGTGCGGGCCGTCCCGGTCGAGAGCCTGGCCCGGATCGAGATCCTCGACGAGGGGGCCGCCGCCGACCTGGACTACTTCCTGCGCGCCGCCCAGAGCGAGGAGCAGCGCCGCGCCGCGACCCTGCGATTGTCCCCCGGCGACCACGACCTGCTCGTCGGCTACATCGCCCCCGCCCCGGCCTGGCGCGTGAGCTACCGGCTCCTCTATGAGGGGAAGGATGAAGGCAGCCATCCTTCATCCTTTGTGCTCCTGCAGGGCTGGGGCCTCTTCGATAACCAGCTCGAGGAGGACCTGGAGGACGTGCAGCTGACCCTGATGGCCGGAAAGCCGGTCTCGTTCCGCTACCGGCTCTACGAGCCGCGCACCCCCGAGCGCCCCCTGGTGCAGGACGAGGAGCGCACGGTGGACGCGCCGATCTTCTTCG
>JAAXUL010001025.1:0-1472 GCA_013336035.1 Chloroflexales bacterium | reverse complement strand
GTGCTGGATCGCGATGCCGCCCCCCAGCGCCCCTATGCTTGGCGCCGCCATGATGGCCGACGCCGCCCCCGAGGGGTACGGCGGCGGGCGCCAGCGCCTCGCCAAGGCCGAGCACCTGGGCGTGGCGGCGATGGAGGAGGCCGTGCAGGTGGCGGCCGGCGGCGACGAGCGCGGCGCCCTCTTTGCCTACAGCGTCGAGCACCCGGTCAGCGTGGCCCGCGGCCAGTCGGCTATGGTGCCGATCATCAGCCGGCGCCTGCCCGCCCACCGCGAGCTGCTCTACAATGGGGCCAAGCACCCGCGCAACCCCGTCGCCTCGCTGCGCCTCACCAACGAGACCGGCCTGACCCTCGAGCGCGGCCCCGTGACGGTGCTCGACGGCGGCGACTACGCCGGCGAGGCTGTGCTGCCCTTCACCCGCGCCGGCGGCGAGCTGATCGTGCCCTTCGCGGTCGAGCTTGGCATCAGGGTCGAGGAGGAGCGCCGCGGCGAGCGCCGCCTCGTCGGCGTCTCGCTCAAGGGCGACTACGCCGTCCTCGAGGAGCACGACCTGTCGATCACGACCTACCACCTGATCAGCGGCGTCGACCGCGCCGCCGAGGTCACCGTGGAGCACGGTCGCCTGAGCGGCTACGAGGTGGCCGAGCCCCGCGCCCCCGACGAGGAGAGCGCCGGCTTCGCCCGCTGGCGCGTGCCCTGCGCGCCCCAGGCCCGCACCACGCTCAGCATCACCGAGCGGCGGCTCACCAGCCGCTTCGAGCAGGTGCGCAGCCTGAGCGGCGCGCGCCTCCAGGAGTTTCTGCGCGACAGGCTGCTCGATACGGCCACGTTCAAGGCCCTCGACGCCATCCTGGCCCTCTACCGCCAGGCCGACGAGGCCCAGGCCCAGCTGCGCAAGCTCGACCAGGAGCGCGAGGCGATCTATAAGCAGCAGCGCCAGATCCAGGGCAACCTGCAGCCCCTCGGCCGCGACGGCGATGAGGGCGCCCTGCGCCAGCGCTACGTGACCACCCTCGGCCAGCTCGAGGACCGGCTCGCCGCCCTGGCCGGCGAGGAGGCCCGCCTGCGCGAGCAGATCGCCGGCCTCGAGGAGCAGGCGGCGAAGCGGCTGAAGCGCCTGGCAAAGGCGTAGGACGATGAAGAGGCTAGCGTCCGGGCAAGCTGCAGAGTATGCCGATTTCCGGCCCATTTCCGGCCAGATCGATGCCGGGTAGCGCCGCCAGACGACGGCCAGGCCCGTTCTGGGTGGCAGAGCTGGCCTGAGCCAGATATTGATGAGTACCAGGCCCACAGTCAGCCAGGCCGAGCGGCCCACACTTACCAGGGCGGGCGCCGCGGCGCCTAGTGCCCGGGATCTCCCCCGGGGGCCCGGACGACCGGGCCGAAGGGGCGAAGTCCTGCTTTGGTTGATTCCAGAGCAGGGGATGTGGCGGAAACCGCGACCACTTTCCCCCCGCCGGACCGCGGAGTCG
>JAAXUL010000280.1 GCA_013336035.1 Chloroflexales bacterium | reverse complement strand
GGCGACCTGTGGGCCAGCTTCGCCGAGGGCGTCTTCTACCACCGCGCGAGCTTCGACGATGACGCGGGCTACCGGAGCCTGGGCGAGCGGCTGGCGGCCATCGACGAGCAGCGCGGCACCGGGGGCAACCGGGTCTTCTACCTGGCCACTCCGCCCGAGTCGTACTCCGAGATCATCCGCCAGATCGGCGCCGCCGGCCTCGGCCGGTCGCCCAACGGCGGGTGGACGCGCATCATTGTCGAGAAGCCCTTCGGGCGCGACCTCGAGAGCGCCCGGGCGCTCAACCAGCAGCTGCTGGCCGTCTTCGACGAGCCCCAGGTCTACCGCATCGACCACTACCTGGGCAAAGAGACGGTCCAGAACCTGATGGTGTTCCGCTTCGCGAATGGGATCTTCGAGCCGCTGTGGGACCGGCGATCGGTGGACCACGTGCAGATCACGGTGGCCGAAAGCATCGGGGTCGAGGATCGCGGCGGCTACTACGACAGCTCGGGCGCGCTGCGCGATATGATCCAGAACCACCTGATGCAGCTGCTCTGCCTGGTGGCGATGGAGCCCCCGATCGCCTACGACGCCGACGCCGTGCGCGACGAGAAGGTGAAGGTCCTGCGGGCCATCAGGCCGCTGGCCCCGGGCGAGGTGGCGCGCCAGACCATGCGCGGCCAGTACGGCCCCGGCAGCGTCAGCGGCAGGCCGATCCGCGGCTACCGAGAGGAGCGGGGCGTGGCGCCCGGCTCGCAGACCGAGAGCTTCGTGGCGCTCAAGCTGTTCATCGAGAGCTGGCGCTGGGCGGGGGTGCCCTTCTACCTGCGCAGCGGCAAGGCCCTGCCCAGGCGGGTGAGCGAGATCGCCATCCAGTTCAAGACCGTGCCGACGATGCTCTTCGCCGACACGCCGATGAACGACATCGAGCCGAACGTGCTGGCGATCAAGATCCAGCCCGACGAGGGCATCACGCTGAAGTTCGGCTCGAAGGTGCCGGGCCAGCAGCAGATCCGCCCGGTGACGATGGACTTCCGCTACGGCACCTCGTTCGGCCTGGCCTCGCCCGAGGCCTACGAGCGGCTGCTGCTCGACTGCATGCTGGGCGACAGCACGCTCTTCACCCGGCGCGACGAGGTCGAGGCCAGCTGGTCGCTGATCACGCCTATCCACCAGGGCTGGGCCGCCGGCCCACCCTGCCCCTTCCCCAACTACGAGGCCGGCACCTGGGGCCCGGCCGAGGCCGACGAGTTTATCGCCCGCGATGGGCGGGCATGGCGGCGACTATGACCACGGCGACGAGTGTCGACACCGCCGGCATCGAGCGCGAGCTGGGCCAGCTGTGGAAGAATAACGCGCTAGAGGCGGGCGGCCACGCGGTGACCAGGGCCCTGACCCTGAACCTGGTGGCGCGGGCCCGCGACAGCGCGACCGCCGACCTGGTCAGCGATGTGGTCCAGCGGCTCACCGCCAGCCACCCGAACCGGGCCGTGCTGGCAGTCATGCGCCCCGACGAGGCCGAGCCCCGCGTCGAGGCCTTCGTGCAGGCCAACTGCCTGCTGGCGAGCCAGGGGCAGCCCCAGGTCTGCGGCGAGCAGATCACGATCGACGCGCGGGGGGCGGCCGTGGCCCAGGTGGCCTCGCTGGTGCTGCCGCTGCTGGTGCCCGACCTGCCGGTGGCCCTGTGGCTGCCCGGCCCGGCGCCCTTCGACGACCCGCTGCTGGCCCGCCTGCGGGGCGTGATCGACCGGCTGATCGTCGACTCGCGCGAGTTCGCCGACCCGGCCCGCGATCTGGCGGCCATGGGCGCCTTCGAGGCCGCCGACACGAAGGGGCCAGGCGCGGGCCCGCGCGGGCCCGCGCTGAGCGACCTGAGCTGGGCCACCCTGACGCCCTGGCGCGAGCTGACGGCCCAGTTCTTCGACACCAGGCCCCTGCTGCCCCACCTGCGCCGCATCGACCAGGTCGCGATCAGCTACGTCCCCCCCGCGGGGCCGCGCCTCAACCCAACCGCGGGCCTGCTGCTGGCGGGCTGGCTGGCCTCGTGCCTGGGCTGGTCGCCCCTCGAGGACGCGGTGAGCGTCGAGGGCGAGACGGTGCGCCTGCATCTGCGCCGCCCGGCGGTCGGCGTGGGGCCTAGCGCGATCAGGCTGGTGACCATAGACGTACGCCCGGCGGCGGCCGAGGCCGGGGCCGCGCCGGGCATCGCCAGCCTGCGCCTGCGGGCCATCGACGGGGTCATGGCCGACTTCCGAGTCGAGCGCACGGGCGAGCCGGGCCACGCGCTGACCGCCGCCGAGGTGGCGGGCCACACCCCGATCAGCCGCCTGGCCCGCTGCGAGGAGCCCGCGCTGGCCGAGCTGCTCGCCGCCGAGCTACGCCTGCTCAGCCGCGACCGCACCTTCGCGGGCGCGCTGCGCGTGGCGGCGACGCTCGCGGCGCGGCTGCCGTAGAGCTACTTCTTCTTCCCCCGGGGCACAGCGGGCGGGGCGGCCTTGCCGCGGGGCGCATCCTGGGGCCTGGGCTGGCCGGCGATGGCCTGGCGGAGCTTCTCGGCCTCGGCGGCGATGGTCGGGTTCTCGGCCGGGCGGCCCTGGATACGGGCCGTGACAGCCGCCGCGGTAGCCGCCGGCTTCGCGCCCTGGCTGATCAGGAGGGGCATGATCTCCTCCTCCTTGCCCAGGTGGCAGTCCTTAAACTTCTTGCCGCTCCCGCAGGGGCAGCGGTCATTGCGCCCGGGCATGGTCACGCTCTTGCGCTGGGGCTTCGCGGCGACGTTCTCCATCTCGCTGCTGCCGCCCGCGGCCTGGGCGGTGGCCAGGCGGGCCTGCTGCTCGGCCTCGATCTGGCGCAGGTAGCGCTCGTAGGCGAAGGACTGCGGGATGATCTGGTAGACCACATCGCGGGTGATGTTGTCCTTCAGGTCGTCGAACATCTGGAACGAGCTGCGCTTGAACTCGACCAGGGGGTCCTTCTGGGCGTAGGCCTGGAGCATAATGCTCTGGCGCAGCTCGTCCATCGCGGTGAGGTAGTCGATCCACTGGCGGTCGATCGCGCCCAGCATCATGCGCCGCTCGACAAAGCGCATCATCTCGGGGCCGATCGCCCGCTCGCGCTCCTCGTAGGCGCGCTCGAGCTCATCGACCAGCCAGCCCTCGACCTCGTCGCGGCCCTTGCCCTCGAAGGTGCCGCTGCTGACCGAGGGGGCCAGGCTGGGGTTGATCTGGCGGTACTGGCGCATCAGCTCGCCCAGGTCCCAGGCGTCGGGGTCGCCGTCGGGCATGTGCTCATCGATCAGGGCGGCGATCTCCTCGCCGACCATCTGGAGGATCTGCTCGCGCACATCCTTGCCGTCGAGGATCTCGCGTCGGTCCTGGTAGATGACCTGGCGCTGCTTATTCATCACATCGTCGAACTCGACGGTGTGCTTGCGGATATCGAAGTTGTAGCCCTCGACGCGGCTCTGGGCGCCCTCGATAGTGCGGTCGAGGATGCCGGCCTCGAGGGGCAGCTCCTCGTCCATAAAGCGGTTCATAAGGCCCTTGATGCGCTCGACGGGGCCGAAGCGGCGCATCAGCTCGTCCTCGAGCGAGAGGAAGAAGCGCGAGGAGCCGGGGTCGCCCTGGCGGCCGGCGCGGCCGCGCAGCTGGTTGTCGATGCGGCGGGCCTCGTGGCGCTCGGTGCCGACGATATGCAGGCCGCCAAGCTCGCACACCTGCTCGCCCTCGACCTCGGTGAGGCGCTTCGCCTCGTCGCGGGCGGCGGCGAGCTGCTCGGGGGTGGCCTCCTCGAACTTGACGCCCTTGGCGGCGAGGATATCGTCGACCAGGCCGTCGGGGTTGCCGCCGAGCAGGATGTCGGTGCCGCGGCCGGCCATGTTGGTAGCGACGGTGACGGCGCTCTTGCGGCCGGCCTGGGCGACGATCGAGGCCTCGCGCTCGTGGAACTTGGCGTTCAGCACGCTGTGCTTGACGCCGGCCCGCTTGAGCAGCTCGCTGACCTTCTCGGAGGTCTCGACCGAGGTCGTGCCGATCAGCACCGGGCGGCCAAGCTGGACCATCTCCTCGACCTCGCGGACCACCGCGTTGAACTTGGCCTCTTCGCTGCGGTAGATCTGGTCGGGCAGGTCCGCGCGCACCGAGGGCTTGTTGGTGGGGATGATCACCACATCGAGGTTATAGATCTTGCTGAACTCCTCGCGCTCGGTGTAGGCGGTGCCGGTCATGCCGGCGAGCTTGCCGTACATGCGGAAGTAGTTCTGGAAGGTGATCGTGGCGAGGGTGACGTTCTCGTTGCGGATCTGCACGCCCTCTTTGGCCTCGACGGCCTGGTGGAGGCCGTCGGACCAGCGGCGGCCGGGCATAGCGCGGCCGGTGAACTCGTCGACGATGATCACCTCGCCGGCCTGGGTGACCATATAGTCCTTGTCGCGCTGGAAGACGAAGTTAGCCTTGAGCGCGTTCTCGACGTAGTGGGTCTTCTCGAAGTGCAGAGCGTCGTAGAGGCTCTCGCCTTCGGGGATGCGCAGCAGGCGCTCGATGCGCTCGATGCCCTCTTCGGTGAGCGTAATGCCGCGGGTGCGCTCGTCGATAAAGAAGTCGCCGTCGGGCTCGAGGCCCTCCTCCTTGACCTGCTTCTGGGTGACGCTCGAGCGGCGTAGGCCGCGGACGAGGCCGGCCAGCTGGCGGTAGAGGTCGGAGGACTTCTGGGCGGGGCCGGAGATAATAAGGGGGGTGCGGGCCTCGTCGATCAGGATGTTGTCGACCTCGTCGACGATGGCGTAGTGCAGCTCGCGCTGGGACATCTGCTCCTTGTCGTAGGCCATATTGTCGCGCAGATAGTCGAAGCCGAACTCGTTGTTGGTGCCGTAGGTGATGTCGGCGCGGTAGGCCTGCTGGCGGGGCACCGGGCGCCAGTGGACGAGGCGCTGATCCTCGGGGTTGGCGTTAGGGTCGATGTAGGTAGGGTCGTAGAGGGCGCTCTGCTCGTGGGCGATGAAGCCGACGCTGAGGCCGAGGAAGTGGTAGATGGGGCCCATCCAGCCAGCGCCGACCTTGGCCAGGTAGTCGTTGACCGTCACCAGGTGGGCGCCCTTGCCATCGAGGGCGTTGAGGTAGAGCGGCAGAGTCGCGACCAGGGTCTTGCCCTCGCCGGTCTTCATCTCGGCGATCTTGCCGTCGTGGAGCACGATCCCGCCGATGAGCTGCACATCGTAGTGGCGCATCCCGATCGTGCGGCGGGCGGCCTCGCGCACGGCGGCGAAGGCCTCGGGGAGAATATCATCAAGCGTCTCGCCATCGGCGAGGCGCCCCTTGAGCTCGGCGGTCTTACCAGCGAGGGCCTCGTCGGAGAGCGCCTTGTACTCGGGCTCGAGGGCGTTAATCTCCTCGACGGTGGGCTGGATCTGGCGCACCGCCTTCTCGTTGGTGTCGCCGACAAGCTTCTTGAACCAATTGAGCATTGCGAACTCCGTTCGCTGTATAAGACAATCTGAGCGCCACCCGGCAGGTGGCACAGTGTTCATTATACCTGACGCCGGGGAGGGGGGGCAAGGTTCCTTAGACAAGGGCCTCGAGCACCATCTGCACCAGGTCGTCGGGGGTAAAGGGCTTCTGGAGAAAGCGGGCGCCCTCTTCAGCGATGCTGCGGTCGACCAGCGCATTCTCGGTGTAGCCGGACATATAGACGACGCGGGTGGTCGGGCGGGAAGACCTGAGCGCCGCGGCGAGCTGCACGCCGTTGAGGCCGCCGGGCATCACGACGTCGGTCAGCAGCACGCTGATCGGGCGCGTGTAGGTCAGGGCCAGGGCCAGGGCGGCGGGGCCGTTGCCCGCCTCGATCACGGTGAAGCCTTGGCGGGCGAGGATCTGGCGCGCCAGGCTCCGCACATCATCGTCGTCCTCGACCAGCAGCACAGTCGAGACGGCGGCGCGCTGGCGGTCGGGCGCCCGCGGCGGCGCGCTGCTGGCCTTGGTCGCCGAACTGTCGGCCGCGGGCAGGTAGATCTTGAAGGTGGCTCCCTGGCCGGGCTCGCTGTGGAACCAGATGTGGCCCCCGCTCTGGCGCACGATCCCGTGGACAGTGGCAAGGCCCAGGCCCGTGCCCTTCCCCCGCGGCTTGGTGGTGAAGAAGGGCTCGAAGATGTGCGCCCGGGTCTGCTCATCCATGCCCATGCCAGTATCTCTGACCGCGATCATCGCCTGGGCCCCCTCGCCCACGCCCTCCTCGTGGCGGGCGGCGGCCTCGTCGGGCGACAGGGGCGCCGTCTCGATCAGCAGGTGGCCGCCGTTGGGCATGGCGTCGCGCGCGTTGATCGCCAGGTTCATCACTACCTGCACGATCTGGCCCTGGTCGGCGCGCACCTGGGGCAGAGCGGGCGCCAGGGCGATCGTCAGGGCGATATCCTCGCCGATCAGGCGGCGCAGCATCTGCTCCATGCCCGCGATCACCTCGTTGAGGCTGATCAGATCGGGCTCGAGCACCTGGCGCCGGCTGAAGACCAGGAGCTGGCGGGTCAGGGCCGAGGCCCGGGTGCTCGACTGGCGGATCTGCTCGGCCGAGAGGCGCAGGTCGTGGCCGACGGGCAGATCCTCGAGGATAATCTCGACCTCGCCCAGGATCACGGTGAGCAGGTTGTTGAAATCGTGGGCCATGCCCCCGGCGAGACGCCCGAGGGCCTCCATCTTCTGGGCCTGGCGCAGCTCCTCCTCGGCGCGGCGCCGGTCCTCTAGCTCACGGCGGGCGGCCTCGTAGAGGCGGGCGTTCTCCATAGCGGCGGCGGCCTGGGCGGCGAAGGCGGCGGCGAGCCGGGCGTGCTCGGAGCTGTAGAAGTTCGGCTCGTACTTATCGAGCGTGATCATGCCGATCAGCCGCTCGCCAAAGATCATCGGCACGCCCATCCACGAGCGGATCGGGTCGGCCCGAAATGGCTCGCTGCTGAAGATCGGGTAGATCGTCGGGCCGTCGTCGAGGATCAGCGGGGCACGTGTGAGCGCCACCTCGGCGTTCGGGGTGGCCCCGGGCAGCAAGGGAAAGGCGGCGCCGAGCATCCCCTCGGACCGGACGAGGCCATAGGTGCTGATGATCCGGGAGACGTCGCCCTGGACCTCCTGGACCGAGGCGCTGTCGAAGGGCACCACCTTGCGCAGCTCGCTGAGGATGAGCGCGAGCACACGGTCGAGGTCGAGGGTCGTGCTGAGGGCCTGGGTGGTCGCCCAGAGGGTCTCGGCCTCCTTGCGGCGCCCCTCGGCGGCGTTGAGGGTCTCGCGCAGGCGCGCGACAGTGTGCTCGAAGGTGCGAGCGAGGGCGCCGATCTCGTCGAGGCCGGCGTGGGGGATGGTGGCCCCCAGGTCGCCGGCGCCGATCCGCTCAGCGGCCGCGGCGAGGGCCCTGATCGGGCGCACGATCCCGCCCGCGAGCATGTGGGCAAGGGCCGTGGCGGCCACCAGGGCCAGGATCGTGATGGCCGCGATCACCACCTGCGTCTCGCGCACCGGGGCGAGGGCGTCAGCGTAGGACTGCTGGTAGATCACCGTCCACTGCACGGCGCTCTGGCTGTGGGGGCGCATACGGGTGAAGGCCTGAAAGCTGGCCGGGCGGTCCGGCGAGTCGATGATCGTCCCCACCGGCTGGCGCAGGATGATCTGCGCGTCGTGCGGCTGCTCCTCGGTCAGGCTGAGGGTGTGGGCGTCTGATGGGTTAAGGTCGGGATAGTAGAGGTAGGTGCCGTCGCTATCGAGCACCGAGGTGCGCACGCCCGCGGTAGGGTCGACCAGGACCGCGAGGATCGGCGCAAGCGGCGCCTCGAGCGCCAGCACGCCGGCGGCGACGCCCCGATTATTGGGGTAGAGGATCGAGTAGCGCAGCAGCGGCGTGGACGCGTCGCCGCGATCAACGCCCGAGATGGCAACCATATTGCCGTCGGGGATGCCGGCTTGGCGCAGAGCGCCGAGGAAGTAGGGCGCATTCTGGCGGCTGCGCAGGTTTTGCTCGGGCACGCGGCGAAAGCGGCCATCGTCGCCCTGACGCACGCACACGAGCTCCACGCCCGTGGGGCCGAGCAGGCAGAGGCCGCTGTAGCGGCCGATCGACTGCTGGAGAAAGTCGCGGAAGGTGTCCGCCACACCCTCTGTGGCGCCGGCCCGCGCGTCCGCGAAGCGGCGCAGCGCCGGGCTCGCGACGACAAAGAGCAGGTCCGCGCCGCCCTCGGCGATGCTGCTCTCGGCGGCGGCGGCCCGCGCCTCGGCCACGCGCAGCTGCTCGGCGCTGATCTGGTCGAGCAAGGTCGCCCTGGTGCGCAGCAGATTGTAGGCCGAGACTACGAGCGTGGGGATAAGCATCACCAGGACAAAGGCCAGGATGAGCTTTGCCTGCAGGTGTGAGCGGATGAAGCCTAGCATATGTGGTGGTCACCTGCTCTGGAAGAGGCCGGGCGCCTAGACATCCGAAATCCATAGGGCGACACAGGCCACGCGGCGCCCGGAAGGGCGCCCCCCGCAGGCACACCAGCGGCGCCAGCGCGCCGCAGACGCACACCCACAAGTATATGCCCCACAGAGTACCCGTCAACTAAAACAGCGCATGACAATTCGCCGCGAGCGTTGACGGCCAAGGGCGGCGAGTGCTATCCTGCGAGCGCCGCGCCTCTCGGGCGGCCTAAGCTGTGGGCACAGAGCGTGGCAGGGGACATCCTTCGTGGGCTTCGTGGTAAAAAACCCTCGGCAAGTGCCCGCCGACGTGTACGAGGAGGGGCCATGGCCAAGGCTGGAATCGTCTATGTTGGCACGACCGACGGGCTAGTGACCTATAGCGACCCGGGGGGCACGGGCCGCTGGCGCCGGG
>JAAXUL010001024.1 GCA_013336035.1 Chloroflexales bacterium | reverse complement strand
CGCGACGTGGGCGCTAAGAAGTGGAACAGCCCCCCGGAGATGCAGATCGATCCGTCGAAGAACTATAAAGTGACGATGGAGACTACCGCCGGCACGATCGAGATCGAGCTCTACCCCCAGCACGCCCCCAGCACCGTCAACAACTTTGTCTTCCTTGCCAACGAGGGCTTCTACGACGGCATCGTCTTCCACCGCGTCATCGCCAACTTCATGATCCAGGGCGGCGACCCCACTGGCACTGGCTCAGGCGGCCCCGGCTACAAGTTTAAGGACGAGACGCTCGGCAACCCGCTCAAGCACGAGCGCGGCGTGCTCTCGATGGCCAACGCCGGCCCCAACACCAACGGCAGCCAGTTCTTCATCACCCACGCGCCCCAGGCCCACCTGAACGGCAAGCACACCGTCTTCGGCAAAGTCACCAGCGGCCTCGAGGTCGTCGACAAGATCAAGCAGGGCGACAAGATGGTCAAGGTCACCGCCGCCGTGGCGTAGCCCGCGCCTCTCCCCCACCCTTGAGACATAGCGCGCCTCCCCGCCCGGGGAGGCGCGCGTATATAGGCGATCGTGTCGCCTGTGCATCTCTGCGGCAAAATCTGTGTTACGGCCTTCACCATTGACGCAACCCTTAAACGCTCTATAATGCCTTCTTAACGAACTCCCCTTTCCAAATTACCGCCCACCCCCTGGGCTTGGGCGGCGCGTCGGATGTGTCAAGGAGGACTGTCATGCGTGCGTACGGACCGGAAAGGATTCACAACATCGGCATATTTGGCCACCTCGGCAGCGGCAAGACAACGCTGGCCGAGGCAATGCTGATGACCGCCCACGCTATCCCGCGTATGGGGCGTGTCGAGGACGGTTCGACCGCGAGCGACCACGACCCCGACGAGCACCGCCGCGGGATGTCTGTGTCCCTCTCCGTCCTCCCTCTCGAGTGGCACGACGATAAGGTTAATCTGCTCGACACCCCCGGCTTCGCCGATTTCGCCGCCGACATGGCCGCCGCCATGCGCGTCATCGACGGCGCCGTGATCGTGCTCGACGCCTCGGCCGGCGTTGAGGTCGGCACCGAGATGGTCTGGGAGCTGGCCGTCCAGAATAAGGTGCCGCGCATACTGTTTCTCAACAAGCTCGACCGCGACAACGCCAACTTCTACCGCACCATCGAGCAGGCCCGCGAGATGCTCGACGCCGCCGTCATCCCGATGCAGATCCCCATCGGCGCGGGTAAAGATTTTAAGGGCGTCATCAGCCTGCGCCAGCAGCGCGCCTGGCTGGTCTCGCCCAAGCACGATGGCGGCTATATCGAGGGCGCCGTCCCCACCGAGATGGACGCCCTGATGCACGAGTGGCGCACCGCCCTGATCGATAAGATCGCCGCCACCAACGACGACCTGATCGAGCGCTACCTCGAGGGCGGCGAGGACGCCCTCACCCACGAGGAGCTGCTCGTCGGCCTGCGCGCCGGGATCGTCGACGGCTCGATCGTCCCCGTCTTCTGCGGCTCGGCCCTCGAGGTCGCCGGCATCCAGCAGCTGCTCAACGGCATCGTCGACTCGATCCCCTCGGCCGTGCGCAAGGATGTCAGCGCCACCGACCTGGTCGCCGGCCAGCCGGTCACGCTCAAGCCCGCCACGGGCGAGCCCACGACCGCACTGATCTTCAAGACGATCTCTGACACCTACGGCAAGGTCAGCTACTTCCGCGTCTTCTCGGGCGAGGTGAGGGCCAACAGTACGCTGGCCAACAGCCGCACCCGCAAGGACGAGCGCGTCGGCCACGTCTTCGCCGTCCGCGGCAAAGAGCAGACCGATGTCGAGAGCGTCGGCCCCGGCGATATCGGCGTGATCACCAAGCTCGCCGATTCCATCACCAACGATACGCTCAGCGCCCCCGGGCGCATGCTTCAGCTCGACCCGATCGCCTTCCCCGCCCCCGCCTTCATCGCCACGGTCAAGCCCCATAGCCGCGCCGACCTCGATAAGCTCGGCGGCGCCCTCGGCCGTATGATGGAGGAGGACCCCTCGCTCCGCACGGCCCGCGACGCCCAGACCGGCGAGACCCTCCTCTCGGGCCTGGGCGAGAGCCACCTTCAGATCGTCGCCGACCGCATGAAGCGCAAGTTCGACGTCAGCATCGATATCGACCTGCCGCGCATCCCCTACCGCGAGGCCATCCGCGGCAAGGCCGAGGCCCAGTACCGCCACAAGAAGCAGACCGGCGGCGCCGGCCAGTTCGCCGACGTCACCCTGCGCGTCGAGCCCCTCGAGCACGACCCTGCCCGCGAGGACAGCCTCGAGTTTGTTAACGAGGTCGTCGGCGGCGTGATCTCACGCGGCTTTATGCCCGCGATCGAGAAGGGCGTCCGCGAGGCCATGGCCGAGGGCCTGCTCTCGGGCAGCCCGATCAGCGATGTGCGCGTGGCCGTCTTCGACGGCAAGGAGCACCCGGTCGACTCGAAGGAGATCGCCTTCAAGACGGCTGGCAAAGAGGCCTTCCGCCTCGCCGCCCAGAAGGCCGGCGTGGGGATTATGGAGCCGATCTACTCGATGGAGATCGTCGTCCCCGAGCAGTACGCCGGCGATATCATGAGCGACATGAGCACTCGCCGCGGGCGCGTGCTCGGCATGCTGCCCACCGGCACCGGCAAGACGGCGATCAGCGCCACCGCCCCTCTGGCCGAGATCCAGCGCTACGCCACCGACCTGCGCGCCCTCACCCAGGCCCGCGGCCGCTTCTCGATCGAGTTCACCGGCTACGAGGAGGTCCCCGCCCACCTCGTCCCCGCCATCATCGAGGCGCATAAGAAAGAGCTCGAGGCCGCCCAGACCCACTAGCGGCAAGGCCCTCACCCACGCCGCTGACGCAGCACCCCCTCCCCCGCACTGCGGGAGAGGGGGTGTGAGGTGAGGGGCTTGTGCTTCTACCGCCCCGCGAACAGGTAGCCCTGCATCTGGGCTGCGTAGGTCGCCGTAGTGCCGCTATCGCTCACCAGGGATGGTGCGCCGCCCACATAGCTTGGCGGCACGTTCTGGTTGACCCGGACGGCGGCGCCATACTCGGCCTGGGCTCGCTGCGTGAAGGCGTCGATGAAGGCCTGGCGGATCGTCGCCGCGTCAGAGCCCGAGGGCACCGTCACCTCTTCGGGCAAAATGGTACATATGCGTGGTGTTATTGATAGCTGGAACCACGCTGGAAGCGATGAGCGCATCAGTAGCCCGTTAAC
>JAAXUL010000279.1 GCA_013336035.1 Chloroflexales bacterium | reverse complement strand
CCGCGCCTTCTTCGTCCACATGACCCACGCCATCGACCACGCCACCGCCAGCGCGCAGCTGCCCCCCGGGGTCGCGTTCGCCTATGACGGGCTCGAGATCACCATAGGGGCCTGATGCGGATCGCCATCGACGCGCGCCTGAACGCCTACCGGCAGGGCGGGATCGCCCAGTACACCCGCCAGCTCCTGGCGGCCCTGGCCCCCTGCGCCCCCGACGACGAGCTCGTCGCCCTGCAGCACTACCGCCAGGCCCGCCCCCTCGTGGTGGCGCCCAATGTGCGCCGCGCCGCCCTGCTCACCCCGCCCCACAACCGCTACGAGCAGTGGGGCCTGCCGCTCGAGCTGTGGCCGCGCCGCCTCGACCTGCTGCACTGCCCCGACTTTATCGCCCCGCGGCGGCGCCCGTGCCCCGCGGTGATCACCATCCACGACCTGGCCTTCCTGCACTTCCCCGAGATCCTCGACGCCTCGGCGCGGCGCTTCTACGGCCAGGTGCGGGCCGCCGCCCACGACGCCGACGCCGTGATCACGGTCTCGCAGGCGACCCGGCAAGATATCGCCGGCCTGCTCGATCTGCCCCCCGAGCGGGTTGACGTCGTCTACGAGGCCGCGGCCCCCAGCTTCACGCCGCTCGATCTGCCCCCCGGCGACACGCGGACGATCAACGGGCGCGAGCTCGAGGCCAGCTCGTTTCTGCTCTTTGTGAGTACGATCGAGCCGCGCAAGAACCTCGAGACCCTGCTGCGCGCCCTGCGCGTCGGCCTGGATCGGCGCCCCAAGGGCGGGCTCAGGCTCGTCGCGGCCGGCGCGCGCGGCTGGCTCGACGAGCCGATCTACGCCCTTGCGAGGGAGCTGCGGCTAGATGACGCGGTCGTCTTCCTCGGGGGGGTCGGGGCCGAGGATCTGCTCTGGCTCTACCGCGCGTGCCGGATCTACCTCAACCCGTCGCTGTACGAGGGCTTCGGGCTGCCGGCCCTAGAGGCTATGGCCTGCGGGGCGCCAAGCGTGGTGGCCGACACGAGCAGCCTGCCCGAGGTGGCCGGCGACGCGGCGGTGGTGGTGCCCACCAGCGATGTGGCGGCCTGGGCCGAGACGATCACCCGCCTGTGGGGCGACGAGGCCGCCCGCGCCGACCTGGCACAAAGGGGCCCCGCCCGCGCCGCCCAGTTCTCCTGGGGGCGCGCCGCCCGCGAGACGCTGGCAGTCTATCGTCGGGTGGCGACGTAGCGCCGCATCGTCGCGGCCGCTCTACGCCGCGCCTGCGGCGGCTACCCTTGCTTTAGCCCCGGGTGCAGCTTGGTCGCGGCCAGCCAGGCCTCGATGCCGACCGTGGGCTGCACGCCCTGCTCGGTGACGATGCCGGCGAGGGCGGCGAGGGGCGTGCTGTCGAAGTACAGGTTCGAGATCGTGACGCCCGCAGGCGCGTCGGCCCAGACCTGGTCGGCGGGCCAGCGCGTCTGCCCGGGGGGCACAAAGCCAGGGGGCAGAAACTTCTCGCTGCCGCAGAGGGCGTACATCGGCACGTCGCGCTCTCTTGCGGACAGCGCGATGCCGTAGGTGCCCACTTTGTTCACCAGGCCGTAGCTGCCCAGGTGGTCGGCGCCGACGAGCACCAGCTGTGACTCGCCGGCGAGGGCGATCCCCAGGGCGTCGATGACCAGGGTGACCTGGATGCCGCCCGCGGCCAGCTCGGCGGCCAGGCTGCGGCCCTCGCAGGCGGGGCGCCCCTCGGCGCAGATAACGCGGAAGCGCCGGCCGGCCCGCTGGGCGTGGCGCAGGGCCGCGCGCACCGTTGTGCTACGCCCGTTGGTCAGGATCTGCCCGTCATCCGGGATGAGCCGCAGGGCCGTCTCGGCGATCGCGGCCTCGTGCACGCGCAGGTGTCGTTTGAAGTCGCCCGTCGCCTCGGCGACCGCGCGGCGCGCCGCCTCGACCGTGGGCGCATCGTCGATTGTCCAGAGGACCCCGTTGACCAGATTCACGAGGGGTGCCATCGTGGGGTGGATGCGGATCAGACCCCAGCCCACCTCGATGAGACGGTGCCTAAGCTCGTCGATATTGGCTGACTGGTCGTTGCGTGCCAGGCGCTGCAGGGCCTCAGCACTCTTCTCGGCGATCTCGACAGCGCCCGAGACGCTGTCCTCGGCGATGGCCGCGATCACCTGTGCGGTAAACCTATCCACTGAGCCTTCCCTGGAGTAAGCACGTTCGTCGTTTGGGCCGGTGATGTCGGACGCATCGCATAGCGGCAAGCTGCCCCTACTTGCATACCTTCTACCATACCATAACTTTGCGTATGACATGGTCCAAATCTACCCTGCTGCCTTGGCGCCGATCATAATCGCCCGCCACCTCCCGCAGCTCTACATAACCACCTGTGGAGCTGTGGGGGTGACGGGCAGGCGGCACCGTGGCCTTGCAGCGCGTCTTACAGGTTGCTCGAGCCGATCGAGCGGCGCTTGGCCAGACTCTGGATAGCGAGATCGAGCTGCTCGATCGAGAAGGGCTTCGCGAGGAAGAGGTTGCCGCTCTGCTCGAGGGCCGTGCGGGTGATCGGGCTGAGCGTGTCGCCGGTGATGAAGATCACCCGGTCGGCTAGATCGGGGTCACGCTCGCGGATGGCTGAGGCGAAGGCGAATCCGTTCAGGCCCGGCATCTTCACATCACTCAGGATGACGTCAAAGGCCTCGTGCCCGAGGATCTCGAGGGCCGCCTCGCCGCTGGTCACAACCGTCGAGCGGTGGCCCAGGTCGCGCAGCAGCCGGGCCATCAGGCGGACCACCGGCTCTTCGTCATCGACCACGAGGACGTTGAACGAGGGCTCGGGCTCGTCGGCGGGGTCGCGCGGCGGGGCTGGTAGCTCGGCCTCAGGCGAGTCCTGGACGCGGATGGGCAGCGCGACATAGACGTGGGTGCCCGCGCCGAGCTGGCTCTCGGCCCAGATCTGGCCGTCGTGCTCTTTGATAATGCCGAAGCAGATCGAGAGACCGAGGCCCGTGCCCTGGCCAACCGGCTTGGTGGTGAAGAAGGGGTTGAAGATCTTCTGGAGGTTCCACTCGGGGATGCCGACCCCGGTGTCGCCGATCTCGACGCAGATGGCGCTGGTGCTGTCCGGGGCCGCCCCAACGCTGGTGCGCAGCGTCAGGGTGCCGCGCCCCCCCTTCTCGACCATAGCGTGGCGGGCGTTGGTGATCAGGTTGAGGAAGACCTGCTGGAGCTGGTGCGGGTCGGCGGTCGTGGCGGGCAGGTCGGGGGCAAGCTCCAGGCTGACGCTGATATTGTCCACTTTGAGCTGGTAGCTCTGGAGGGCCAGGGCGCTGCGGAGCACCTCGTTGAGCGTCACCATGCGCCGCTCAGGCTTATGCTCGCGGGCGAAGATCAGCAGGTTCTGGACGATCTTGGCGGCCCGCTCTGCCTGGGCGTGGATCTGCTCGATATCCTGGTGGGTCTCTTCGGCCAGGCGCTGGTCGCGCAAGAGCAGCTGGGCGTAGCCGCTGACGCTTGTGAGCGGGTTGTTCAGCTCGTGGGCGACGCCGGCCACCAGCTGCCCGATCGCCGAGAGCTTCTCGGACTGGATGAGCTGCTGCTCGAGGCGGCGCCGATCGGTGAGGTTGCGGGCGATACAGTGGATGCCCTTGACCCCGATGCCGTTGAGCATCACCTGTGCCGAGACCTCGAGAAAGATTAGCTCTTGATCGTGCCTGACCAGCTCGAGCTCGAAGGGCTGCACGCTGTTTCCCTGAAGCAGCTCGCGCAGGACGGGCTCGGCGGACTTCCATGACTCGGGCGAGCAGAGCGCCCACAGCGGGTGGCCGGTCAGCTCCTCTATCGGGTAGCCCGTGAGCTGAGAGCCGACCTTATTGATGCTCGTGATGCGCAGATCGCGGTCGAGCATGAAGATCAGGTCATACGCGTTCGCGAACAGGTCCCGGTAGCGCTGCTCCGAGAGCTTGATCTGCCCGTAGAGGCGGGCGTTCTCGATCGCGATCGCCGCGTAGTCGGCCAGGGTGGCGAGCAGGTACTGGTCGTTCTCTGAGAAGGTGCGGTCGGACTGGCGATTATCGACCGCGAGGACGCCGATGACCTGGTTGCCGACGGTCAGGGGCACCTGCAGGATCGCCCGCACGAGGAAGTCGGTCTTCACCTTCAGGGCTGTGCCGGTGCGGACCTGGTCGAGGCGAATAGGCTTGCCGGTGCGGAGAACCTGGCCGGCGAGCGTGTCGTCGACAGGGATGCGCAGACTCTGCGCCCGCTGCTCGCCCACATTCTTGGCGGCCCGCAGATAGAGCTCGTTCTGCTCGGGGTCGTGGAGGAGCAGGAAGCCCTCCTCGGCCTGGGTGATATAGACCCCGGCCTCGACGATCCTGGCCAGCAGCTGCTCCTGGTCCATCAGGCCGGTCACCGACTTGCCAATGCGCGAGAGCACGGTAAGCTCCTGGAGGCGCTGCTGGAGCGAGGTGGTGAGGCGCTCTTTCTCGCGGCGAAGGCGCCGCTCGCGCAGGGCCTGGTCGATGACGGCGCGGGCCTCGGTGTCGGAGAACGGCTTGATCAGGTAGTTGCGCGCCCCTAGCCTGAAGGCCTCGACGGCGATATTCTCTGAGCCGTGGGCGGTCATCAGGATCACGGGGACGTCGTAGCCCTCCTGGGCGATCAGGCGCAGCAGGTCGAGGCCGCTGATATCGGGCAGCTGCAGATCGAGCAGAATCAGATCGGGGAGGCTAGCGCGGAGGCGCTGGAGGCCCTGGCGGCCCGTGTGGGCGACGATAGGCGTGAAGCCGAGCTCGGGCAGCACATAGTTGGCCAGAAGGCCCGTGATCTGCTCGCTATCGTCGATAATTAATATCTCTTCCATGAGCGCAGGAGCGCCTGCCTCCGAGAACGCAAAGTTGCCGATTATAGTCGTCAATTGTACACTGACGGGGTGGGCGCTGGCAAGGACACCGATGTTCGCGCAGTGGTGCCCAACGTCAGCCTGCGAGTGAAAATATGGCACATGAGCCTCGCTCGATAGTCGCCGTTATTGGTGACCTGAACGCGGACCTGAGCTTTGCGCTTTCCTCCTTTCCCCTTGAGGGCGATGATGTGCCGGTAGCGGGGCTGCGCTGGAGCAGCGGTGGGGCGGGGCTGAATACGGCTCTTACTCTGGCGCGCCTGGGCGCACGGACACAGCTGGTCGGGCGGGTAGGCACAGACCCGGCGGCCGAGGTGCTTATGCGTACCATGCGCCAGAGCGGCATCGACCTTGAACATGTACAGATCGACCACGCAGAGCCCACGGGCCTCTGCGGCGTGCTGGTGAGCCCGGGCGGGCAGCGAACCTTTGTCAGCTTTCGGGGTGCGAATGTGCGCTGTGATCCGCAGGCTGTCGATGCGCCGCTGATCGAGGGGTGCACCCTTCTGTTCGTGTGCGGACATGCCCTGCTCGAGGGGCCCCAGCAGGCGGCGGCGCTGCGGGCCGTCGCTGCGGCGGGCAGGCTGGGCACGCCCGTGGCCCTTGACCTGTGTCTGCCGACCATCAGGGCAGCGCGGCAGATGCTGCTCAACCTGCTGCCAAAGCTCTGGCTGTTGACGCTGAACGAGGAAGAGCTGCGGGCGCTTCTGCCTGGGCAGAGCGTCCAGCAGGGCATAGACCAGTTGATCGCGGCGGGGACGCGTCATGTTGCTGTAAAGCGAGGCGTACAGGGCTGTAGCCTGGGTGAGGATGTCGCGCGCCTGAGCGTACTGCCGCCGGTGGTCTCTGTCGTAGACACAAACGGCTGCGGTGATGCTTTTGCCGCAGCCTACGCGTGGGCGCTCTTGCGCGGCGCCGATCTGCCGGCCCGCGCCGTGCTGGCGAACTTGCTGGGCGCCCTTACGGCCACCCGCTCGGGCGCCGCTGACGCGCTGCCGACCAGAGCCGAGATCGCCGCGTATCTGGACAGTAGTCTGCACCACCTGATTACACCAGCCTGACCACATGGGCTTCTTCCCGTGGGGTGCTTCGGGCGGGATATGGCGAGATGCGACATGTGAGTGGGATGAGCCAATACCGAGCGCTCGAACTCTACCCGGCGGCGGCACTGGTGGCTGGACATGCTGAGGGCGAGGAGCACGGACACTCCCTGGGGGCGCCCATCTGGCGCCTTCAACAAGTCAGACCACAAGCAGCCTATGAGACCTATTGATACAAACGCGGCGAAGAGCCAAAAAGATTCGCCCCAGCGGAGCAAAAATCATGAGACCTGCCTGGAAAGAGCACATGGACCGGCTGCGCATCAAGGACCTGAGCGAGATCTTTGGCACGCGGGCGCCGGTGATCGGGATGGTGCACTGCTGGCCGCTGCCTGGCGCGCCGGGGTACACTGGCTATGGGATGGACACAATCATCGAGCATGCGCTCCGCGATGCAACGGCTCTGGCCGAGGGCGGCTGCCATGGCCTGATCGTCGAGAATATGTGGGATGTGCCGTTCCGCGCAGGGCCCCACGTGCAGCCCGAGAGCATCGCCGCCCAGGCGGTGGTGGCGCGGGCGGTACGAGACACAGTTCCCGAGCTTCCCCTAGGAGTCAATCTCGTCCATAACGGCGGGGTGGCCCTGCTGGGCATTGCGCTCGCCGCGGGCGCAAGCTTCATCCGCGTCTGCATGTTCACGGGGGCGGGTGTGTGGGACGCAGGCAGCTGGGATGAAGGCTGCGCGGCAGACCTGCTGCGGCGGCGTAAGGAGCTGCACGCCGAGCAGATTAAGATCTTTGCCGACGTAGATAAGAAGCACTCGGTGCGCTTCCCTGGGGTTGATCTGGCTACCCATATTGAGTGGACGCGCTTCTTTGGCGCTGATGCGCTGATCATCTCGGGGCGGATGACCGGTGATGCCCCCGACCTGCAGAAGGCACGGGAGGCCCGGCTCCTGGCGGGCGATACGCCGATTTTGCTCGGCTCGGGCACGACCGAGGATAATATCGGCGCCTTTATGGAGGTGGCCGACGGTGTGATTGTCGGCAGCAGCATTAAGGCCGGGGGCGAGATCGCAAACCCCGTGGACGTCGAGCGCGTGCGGCGCTTTGTCCGCGCGGCGCGCGTATAACAGCAATGGTACTTCATGGGGTGATGGTCATAGTACTCACGGTACACCCATGGACATACCCATGCCCCATTGTCACCCCTGGGGGCAGGTGCTATCCTACGAACGTGAGCGACACACCTTTCCTCCTACCCCCACCAGCCGCTCGCCACTGTCTAGCAGGATGGTCGGACTGACTTTCTGGAAGACGCATCCGCATCGCAGCACCGTCCCAGCCCGACACCACAGCACCGTCCCAGCCCGACACCACAGCACCGTCCCAGCCCGACACCACAGCATCGTCCCAGCCCGACACCACAGCACCGTCTCAGCCCGACACTATAGCACCGTCCCAGCCGACACCACAGCACCGTCCCAGCCGACACCACAGCACCGTCCCAGCCGACACCACAGCACCGTCTCAGCACAACATCGCAGCATCATCACAGCAGACCCGGTTGCGCCGGTAAGTCAGACGCACTACGAGAACAAAAAACCAGTACGTTGCTACGCAAGTGCTCCGATTGCCCTGAAAGTATAGTGGACAGAGCCCCGGCACAGCCGGGGCTCTGTCATTGTGCGACAAGTACGTAGGCTTATAGATGATAAGCACCACCTATTCTGCGCCAGCCACTGCACCAGCATGACAGTTTCGTCATCGAATTGTCTCTATCGAGATATAGGAAGTATGGTAGAGTCAGAGACCGACTACACCCCTTCAAGAGACTGAGGAGTGAGCGATGGCGGAGATCAAGGGCATCATCAGCGCGATGCTGACGCCGTTCACGAGCGATGTAGGGCCGGTGGACTACGAATGGCTGCCGGGATACCTGCGCTTCCTTGAGGCGGGCGGGCTTCACGGGGTGCTGACTCTGGGCACCACAGGCGAGGGGCCATCGATGAGCATGGCTGAGCGCGAGCGGGTGCTCGATATCGTGCTGGCCAGCAGGGGCGATCTGGCAGTGATCGCGGGTACAGGCTGTGCGGCCCTGACCGAAACGATCGCCCTGAGCAACTACGCCCTCGGCCGCGGAGCCGACGCGGTGCTGGTGATGCCACCCTACTTTATTAAAGGCCCCAGCGAGACCGGCATCCTCAGCTACTTCAGGGCCTTGTGCGACGCGCTGCCAGCTGACGCGAAGGTAATGCTCTATAACATCCCCCAGGTGACAGGCGTGCCTGTCACGCCTGCAGTTATTGACGGCCTGCTAGAGAGCCACAGCGCGCAATTCTATGGCCTGAAAGACAGCAGCGGCAGCTGGGACAACTCCAAGATGCTGATCGAGCGCTACCCTCAGCTGAAGGTTTTCACCGGCAGCGACAGGCTGATCGCCTCGGCGCTGTCGGGGGGCGCCGCCGGGGCAATCACTGCTCTGTCGAGCGCGTTCCCGCGGGTGGCGCGGGCCATCTATGACGCGCACCACGGCGGCGGAGACATAGCAGCGGCTCAGGCGCGCCTGACGGCGCTGCGCAACCAGATCGACCCAGTCAACACGCCGCCAGCCCTGAAGGCGGCCCTGGCCTGGACGAGCGACCTTGCCGAGACCCAGGTTCGCCTGCCCCTGGTGCCTTTCTCAAATGAGGAGGCGGCGCGTCTACGGGATGAGTACGAGCGCCTGATCGGATAGAGCGGCGGGGACGGCTCTGAAGAGATACGACAGACAAAGGACGAACGAGCTGCCTCGTTCGTCCTTTTTGCTTGGGTAGGGACGGCCACAGGGGGCCGCCCATACATCCAGCGGTGCGGAACCCACCACGACTTTCGGGAGGCTGTACTAGTACAGCGTCCGA
>JAAXUL010001023.1 GCA_013336035.1 Chloroflexales bacterium | reverse complement strand
ATCAGCAGGCTGAAGACCACCACGTAGACCAGCATCATCCCCAGCGGCGCCAGCTGCGTCCACAGGTAGCCGAGGGCGCTGCCCTTGTAGCGCGCCCGCAGGTCGCGCAGCACAAGGTTGCGGATCAGCTCGCGGTAGCCCCAGATCTCGATGCTCTTGTCGGCTACCCCGGCGCTGCGGTCCACGGCCACGCCGACAAAGCCGAAGGCTAGCCCGAAGAGCGCCGCCAGGGCGATCAGCTGCGTGATGTAGCGCGGCTGGGGCCCGGCCGGCAGGGCCGCCGCGACCCGGTGGGCCGCCGAGGGCTCGTCGGGGTCGAAGACCCCGCCGGCGGCGCTTACGACATAGGCCAGGGTCGCCTCGATGGACCGCATCCGGTTGATCTCGCGGTCCCGCTCGTCTAGCTCGGCGGCGGCCGGGGCGCTGGTGGCGGCGCAGGCCAGCAGGGTCTGCTCGCGGGCGCTCGTGCTTGTCACCCCGGCGGTCCCGCAGAGCGCGTCGAGCGTGGCGTTGCGCGTGTTGATCGCGAAGCGCCATAGGTCGTAGCGCGACTCGAGGGCCCGGGCCACATCGCTCAGCTCCTCGCGGGGCAGGTCGTCGATGCTGCGCGGCGTCGAGAATGGCTCGAGCTGGCGCGACATCGGGAAGGCCTGGGTGCGGATTATCTCGCGCAGCAGCGCGTCGAAGGGCCCCGGGGCGGGCTTGCCCGCGGGCTCCATCGCCAGCCACAGCTCCCAGCCGAGCATATTGCGCAGGATCTCGCGCCCGCCGGCCGCGCGCACCTGGCGGGCCAGCTCCTCGGTCCCGGCGTTGGCCAGGGCCTGCGCCTCCTCGGCGCTGGGGGCGACGCCGC
Source organism: Chloroflexales bacterium (assembly GCA_013336035.1). Taxonomy (GTDB): domain Bacteria; phylum Chloroflexota; class Chloroflexia; order Chloroflexales; family Chloroflexaceae; genus CAIWXH01. The sequence continues at coordinate 2,377 of JAAXUL010001023.1, read as the reverse complement.
GGGTCATGACGACGCCCGGGCCCTGGGGGATGAACTGGGCCAGGTAGTCGGGCCGCCCGTAGCGCACATCGCCGCGGGCCAGGGCCTCCTGCCGCAGGACCTCGCCGGCGTCGCCGATCGCCACGGCGAGGCCCGTCGTCTTCGGGGCCACCAGGCTGTAGATGCCGCCGTAGCGCGCGGTGTCGAAGCGGGCCTGGGCGTCGGCGTAGTAGACCACGGGCTGCGAGAGCACGCGGGGCGCGGCCACGGCCAGGGCGCCGACCACGCAGAGCAGCACCCAGAGCCACTGGTACAGGCGCAGGCCGAGGAAGAGTGAGTTGAGAATAGTGAGCTGAGAGAGGAGGCCAGCCCAGCGGCCGGCGCCCTTCTCTACGGTGCGAGCCATGCCTGTACCTCTACAGTCTGTCTGGCGGCCAGGTCGAAGGTGGCGAGGCCGGCGGCGGGCCACCAGCCGGGGCCGCGCGGGTTCCGCCGCTCATTGCGCTCCAGCTCGTCGCCGCTGATGGTCACCCGCTGTGTTGTGGCGGGCATATGGATGCTCAGACCTACCAGATCGTGGTCGGTGGGGTTGGTGACGGTAAAGGTCTGTACCTTGGCGCCCTCCGAGCTGCTCAATTCTACATGCTCTACGCTCAGCTCAGCGGCCGCGGCCTGCCAGCCCGCGATCTCGCTCAGGGGGGCCACCCAGAGGCGCTCGTCCTGGGCGACGCGGGCGGCCAGGCGGCGCCAGGCGGCGATCTGCCGTGGCGAGGTCACCTCCTCGGTGTGGGCCCAGAGGTCGATCGTGCCGCCGGCCTCGATGGCCAGCTCGATCTGGCGCAGGGCCAGGCCGACCCGCTCGGGCGTGAGGTAGAAGTCGGGGCAGGCCAGGATGCGGCCCTCGCGGCCGGGCAGCCAGCGGCAGCGGGGCTCGGCCTTGAGGCCTTCGGCGTCGCTTGGCCACAGGCTGTACTGGGCCTGGTCGCTCAGGCGGGTCACGCTGGTGATGCCGGCCTGCTCGAGGGCGTCCCAGGCAGCGTCGCTCATGCCGGCGCTGCCGCTCCAGGGGAAGGCGAGCGAGCTGGCGCGGGGGACGCCCGCCTCGGCCGCGAGATTGTCCCAGGTCTGCAGGTCGATCTGCCAGGTGACGGTGTCTGAGAGGCCGCCGTAGAGGTGGCTGAAGGTGTGGCTCTGGATCTCGTGGCCCTCGCGCAGCAGGGGCGCGACCAGGTCGCCGAAGTACCAGCCCGGGTCGCTCGCGGCGGTGCCGTAGGGGTCATCGGCGAACCAGGGCGTGCTCGTCCAGCGGTCCGAGGTCCAGCCATTGGCCTGGCTGGCCCAGCCGAAGGTCGGGCCGCCGAGGAACTGGCGGCGCTCGCGGTTGCCGAGCAGGAAGTTGTAGCCCGTGGCGTAGTAGGTGGCCCGGATCTTTAGGGGCGCGAAGATGCCGATGGTCGTGGTGACGCCCTCGCGCATGCGCATCGCCCGCAGCAGGTAGTCCTGGTCGAAGTTGGGGTCACCGACCGAGCGCGAGTGGACCAGGCCGCCCATGGCCGTCTCCCAGTCGAAGGTGAAGGCGACGGCGGCGCGGCGGCCCAGGGGCCAGCGGGCGATGCGGGGCGGGTCGGCGGCGGCGGGGGGCTCGGGCGTCGCGGACGCGGCCTCGGGGGGCGCGGCGAGGCGGGCCAGGTCGCCGCCGCCGCGGCGCTGGCCGCGCACATCGAGGTCGACCCGGTCGGCCGCGGCGGGCGCGCCGCGCACGGCCCGGGCGGCGGCCCCGGCGGGGGCCACGAAGCTGCCGAGCAGGGGCGCCCAGTCGCGCGGCGGGGCCTCGGGCGTCCAGAGCGTCACGGGCTGCCAGAGGGTCGTATCCTCGCGCAGCGTGGCGCCGCTCGCGTCGCGCCACTGGAAGACGAGGCGGGCCCTGGTGGGCGAGCGCTGGGCCGAGTCGGTGAGGGCGAAGCCGCTGAAGCAGTAGCGCTGGCCGGGGCGCGCCGGCGCGGCGGGGGCCTGGGCGTAATTGCCGATGCCGATCAGCTGGAGGGCGCGCCCGTCGCCGTCGAGGTCGAAGCCCTGGCCATCGACGGCGGGGCCGCGCAGCTGCACCCCGCCGGCGGCACGATGCCAGCCTGCGGGCATGCCGGGGGTGTCGCCGGGAGCGGCGAGGCTGGCGTTCGGCAGCAACTCTTCGGCGAGCAGTGGCACATAGGCGCAGCGCGCGACGCGCTGCTGCGCATACATCAGCACGCCAATGGCACCGACAAGGATCGAGGCCAGCGCGGCGCCGAGCAGCAGTCGTGGTGAGAGCATCAGTCGCTATGCAGATCGCCGGCAGCGCGGCAGGGCGCGTGGCGGCGACGAGATGACCCAACTGCAAGAAGCCTACATCGTCGCCGCC
>JAAXUL010001022.1 GCA_013336035.1 Chloroflexales bacterium | reverse complement strand
TATCGCCGCAGGCGACGGTGCTCTCCGACGCGCTGGCCGCAGCCGGCTGTGGCAGCGTTGTGGCGAGTATGAGCGCCACCAGGAAAACGGGAATCCAGCGTCCCCACCTCGTCGTCAGCGTACCCATCTTCACCCCCAAATGATGCGGCTGGTTTGACGCGCCGTGGTACAGGTGGATGTAGTAGTGCGACGAAAAAGACATCGCGGCGCAGGAAAGACCTGCGCCGCGCCCGAACTGAGCCTATGATAGCATCGGGATATTCGTGTGGAATGACACTAATATGAACATGTCAGAGATAACGATGCCCCCGTTTCCCTTTGGGAAGCGGGGGCAGAGGGGCGGGAGCGGGCCGCTGGCCTAGTCCTCGCTGTAGAGGGGAGTGCTGAGGTAGCGCTCGCCGCTGCTGGGGGCGACGAAGACGATCAGCTTGCCGGCGTTCTCGGGGCGGCGCGCGACGCGCAGGGCGACGGCGGCGGCGGCGCCGCTCGAGATGCCGACCATGAGGCCTTCCTCGCGGGCGAGGCGGCGGGCCGTGGCGAAGGCGTCATCATCGCTGACGGCGATGATCTCGTCGATCACCGCGCTGTTAAGCACGTCGGGCACGAAGCCGGCGCCGATGCCCTGGATCTTATGGGGGCCGGGCTGGCCGCCGGCCAGGACCTGAGAGCCCTCGGGCTCGACGGCGATAATCTTGAAGCTGGGCTTGCGGGCCTTGATCACCTCGCCGACGCCCGTGATAGTGCCGCCGGTGCCAACCCCGCCGATCAGAATGTCGATCTGGCCATCGGTGTCGTCCCACAGCTCCTCGGCAGTGGTCTGGCGGTGGATCGCGGGGTTGGCCGGGTTCTTGAACTGCTGGGGCATAAAGCCGTTAGGCAGGTCGGCCAGGATCTCCTCGGCCTTGCGGATGGCGCCGGGCATACGCTCGGGGCCCGGGGTAAGGACAAGCTCGGCGCCGTAGCCGCGCAGGAGCTTACGCCGCTCGACGCTCATCGTCTCGGGCATCGTGAGGATGAGGCGGTAGCCCTTGGAGGCGGCGACGAAGGCCAGGCCAATGCCGGTATTACCGCTGGTGGGCTCGACCAGGATCGTCTCGCCGGGCTTAATCTTACCCTCGCGCTCGGCGGCCTCGATCATCGAGAGGCCGATGCGGTCTTTGACCGAGCCGGCGGGGTTGAAGAACTCGAGCTTGGCGAGCACGGTCGCCTGGGTGTCGTTGACCTTGTTCAGCCGCACGAGCGGCGTGTTGCCGACCAGTTCGGTGATGCTGCCGTAGATACGCGCCATTGGGTTCTCCTTATTGGGCTGCCGCACAGGGTATGTGATGGAGGGCCGGGGGACGTGCTCTCAGTATTGTAGATCCGCCGGGTTGTGTAGTCAAGTTCTTTACTAATATAGTGAAGTTTAGTCGATAGAGTATACTACACCCGAATGACGGTGGCGAGTGTCACAGCGCGACGATAACCGCAGGAGACGACCATAGACAGCGCGACCCCCTCATTCTTCCAGGGCCTCTCGGCGCTCGAGCTAGCGTGGGCGCACGAGATGATCGAGCGGCGGGCGGTCGCCGCCGGCGCGACGATCTGCGCCCAGGGCGACCGCCCGCGCGAGATGTACGTGCTCGAGACGGGCGCGGCCGAGGTGTTCACCTGCGACCGGCACGGCGCCGAGCGGGTGATCGCGCGGCTGGGGCCGGGCGCGACGATCGGCGAGCTGGCGCTGCTCAGCGGCCAGCCCGCCCTGGTCGCAGTGCGGGCCATTGACGACCTGGAGCTGCTGGCGATCAGCCAGGCCGACTTCGAGCGCCTGAGCGACCAGATCCCACGCATCGCGCAGAACCTGGGCGCGATCCTCTCGCGGCGCCTGTCCCAGGCCAACCGGGCCGCCCTAGCTAGCGAGCGCGGCCACGTGACCAGGCTGCTCGACCAGGGCGGCCCGCCGCTGCTCGGCTACGCCCTGGCCTGCAGCGTGGCCTGGCACGCGCGGCGATCCGTGCTGATGCTGGTCTTGTCCACGAAGCCGCCGGACGACCTGGTGGCCCTGGCGGCCGGGCAGGGCACAAGCTACGACGAGGTCGCCCGCGGCGGCGCGGTGCCGCCGCGCCGCGCCGCGCTGCTGCTGGCCCCCCCTGAGGGCGACTTCGCGCCCGAGGCGCTGCCCGGGACAATAGCGCGCCTCACCCACCGCTACGACTATGTGATCGTCCAGGCGCCCGACAGCTTCCCCGCGGAGCTGGCCGACCGGACGGTGACCCTGGCGGACGACGAGGGCGTGATCCGCCCTGGGCGGCCCGGCCACACGATGAAGGCATGGCGCTCGGGGGTGGTGGTTCGCCCGGACGCCCAGGGCGTGCTCCACATCCCGCCGCTGAGCCTGGCTGACGAGACGGCCCTGCGACAGGGCCTGCTGCCCACGCGCACTCTGACGGGCAGGGCGCTGGGCTGGGCCGCCCGCGACCTCGCCGGGCTGAAGGTGGGGCTGGCGCTGGGGGCGGGCAGCATCAGGGGATTCGCGCACTTCGGGGCCTGGCGGGCCCTCGAGCGGCTCGGGCTCGAGGCCGACTACCTGGCGGGCACTAGCATCGGGGCGTTCATCGGCTCGATGTACGCCCTCGGCTACAGCGCCGACGAGGGGGCGCGGGCGCTGCTACAGTCCGGCGGGTGGGCCTTTCGGCCGACGCTGCCCACCAGGTCGCTGCTCTCGAGCGCGGGGATGCGCCAGACTATCCTCGAAATCAGCCATGAGCGGCGCATCGAGGCCCTGGCGCTGCCCTTCGCCGTGGTGGCGGCCGATATCGAGACCGGGCAGGAGGCGGTGCTGCGGCGAGGGCTGCTGCGCACGGCCGTGCTGGCCAGCATGTCTATCCCCGGGATCTACCCGCCGGTGCGGGTTGGCGACATGAACCTGGTGGACGGCGGGGTGATCAACCCGGTACCCGTGAACGTGGCGGCCGATCTGGGCGCCGATGTGGTGATCGCCGTCAGCCTGGGGGCCTGCGCGCCGCAGCCCGTGGATGATCTAGAGGCCGTGGAGGCCCGCGGCGCGGCGCCGAACTTGCTCCAGGTGGTGACCCGCTCGGTCGAGATTATGCAGAGTAAGATCGAGGCGAGCGCGGCCAGCAAGGCGACGATCCTGGTCGAGCCGCGCTTCGAGGGCGTGACGACCCTGGGCCGGCGCTCATTCGCCGAGGGCGAGCGCTATATCGACCAGGGCGAGGAGGCTATCTCCCA
>JAAXUL010000278.1:2582-8832 GCA_013336035.1 Chloroflexales bacterium | reverse complement strand
ACGCCATGAAACGATCCCGTATCTCGCTTGGTTTTAGACCGTCCTGATGCGGTGCGATTCCGCCGATGGCGTCCCTATGCGCTTCGTTTCGCACCAAAAACTAGACTAGGATTAGCTTTGGGCGCATCACTAGCAGCCGTCAGGGGCTGCCCTGACAGCTACCATGGTGTCTGCCTCGACCTCAGCTAGGTGAGCCGACGCTGTTGGTCGTTTACCCGATGACAGTGCTTGTACTTGCACCCACTGCCGCACCAGCAGGGCTCGTTGCGACCTGGAATAGGCCTGGACTGGGACGAGGTCATCCCGCATCCCTCCGGCGATACCTTCGGATAGAGATCATCCCATAGCTCTGGGAAGCAAAACAACATCGTCTGCAACCCATCCCAGCGCTCTAGGTCAGACTCCGCGATCACCTGGTGACAACCCAGGCGAGCCAAATTTGGCCGTGGTGCCAGCAGGGGCCACCGTTCGCCTGACTGATGGATAGTCCACAAGGATTTCGGTCGTTCGTTGTCCGCTTGCGGACAGGCGTTTCTCCCACGGTCAGCCATTGACGCTCAGAACAGATGTTTGCTATACTTGGTCTGCCAGTGACGCTCTACGACGCCGCAAAGCGCGATCCTACTTGTCAGGGACTACCACCAATGAACTTGCATCGCCCCCATCGTTACCACGGCCATCGCCCTCGACGTCGCCGCCCCGTCACCTACGATCCCCCCTTCCCGGTCACCCAGCCACTGGAGCGCTACCGGCTGCACCACGGCATGGGCCTGGCCGCCTTCGCGGACTTCCTCGGCATTCCGGAGCGCCTCTATGTCCAGCTGGTCGTAGATGATCGTATGCTACCCATCGTGATCAAGCACCAGGTTGCCCGGCGCCTGCGGGTACCGCCGTGGCTCATCGTCGAGTGCATCCCGCCCCCGTCAGCCGAGGAACAGGCCCGTGTGGCGGCCAGCATGGAGGAGTCGCGCGAGGAGGGCTATTTCGAGGTAGACCCCGTGACCGGCCAGGCGATCGGTGAGGAGGTTTTCCTTGATGAAGAGGAGGTACCGGCGGGCCAACCGACACCCGCGGAACATCTCCGGCTCGCCCTTGCGCTCCACCAGCTCCTGGGTGTGCATCGCAACAGCGCCGATTCTGACTACCTCGCCCTGCGCGCTGCGCTCGAGCATCGCATCCGCGAGCACCTGAATATCGGGCCGAACGAAGTCTTCGACAGCGAGGCCTGGGCGCGCGATCTGATCGATACTATCGGCGTGGTGCGAGGTGTGTTCCGATCACGACCAGACTCCGGTTGAGTGGCTGCGACTGTACGGTGGAGTCCTGGCAGGTGTCGTGATGGTACGGCGCGCAGGCTGGCGACCCCTGCCAGCAAACCGCGACTACCGCCCGCTTGATCGCCTTGTCACTTGAGGTGCCGATCAGCTGGGCGAGAATTGCGGCGCTGTGAGGGAGCCACCAGGCAGGTGTGGTTTATCGGGTAAAACGAGCCCAGGATAGGGCCGCGCCAGCGGCGTCAGTGTGCACAGCGTGGCTGGCCGGCTATACGTGGTATCGTGTTAAACTTATTCCTAGGCTAGATACAGTCCCTCCAATAGTTGGGCTTCGATTACTACATCTATACAGACGAACTATTGTCTCAAGAATAGTATGAAGATAACCCTTTCTTGAACTTAAGTTGCACGGATCTCTTGGGATAGAGGTGTTTGGAACAAGGTTGACTAATTGTATTGCTCGATCTAGCTGTCCCCAAATTAATGCGTATAGTGAGTAGTCGCCGTTTCTTGTTGTATAACCATAATGTAATGCTTCAAGATTCTCTTCGATACATCTACCCGGCGATGGAAAGTCTTGGTGTTTCTCAAAAAGCTTGCGAGGGTCTGATTTCCACTCTGGTATAATGGCTGTTATTTGTTGTGTGGTGGGCTTGAATTCGTGACGATACATCATTATTCCATGTCCGTTATGTACATGGATAAACATCGGACGTCTTTCGCCGTCTGGCCAATATTCATATCCTGCTACATGTATTCCTACATCTAGCCCTTCCCCCAATGGCTTGTTCTTGCACTGCGTATTTAGAGCCTGGACGAGATGATCTGCAAAAGAATGCAAGTCAGTATAATTATCTGAGTCTATAACTCTCTGTAACCAAGTATCGAATTGAACTGTTGTTACCGCTCCAATCATTCCCCAGTATGAAATTGCCGCCCTTATTCTTGGCACTTTGAGAAGCTTTCTCCATCCTTTCTGATCGACTTCGACAATACGCCCTTGGCGACACTTTGTGATGGCTGAGTCGGCGGCCATGGCTATGCCAGCTTCGGAGAGTTCTGTGAGAACGAGAGTCATATTATGTTTCCAATAACCGGACTATGAATGCGGATATGCTATCACCTATTATAACTCCTAAAATAATAAAATCAATAGTGAAGTCGGGAGTGATACTTGGATTGGTTGTGTCGGCCCAACGAATAGCTGTCAGCTGCGCCGCTGGCGGGCGTGATGGAGGGCACGGCGCGTGGGCTGGCTGGACGTGCCAGCAAACTGCGAGGCGGCGCCCAATAGATCGAGAACCGCCTTGAGAAGACAGAACCCGCAGGAGAAGTGCGGAGCGGTCGGGCTCGGTAATAGGCGACCGCAGTTTGCGGGTAAAACGAGCCCAGGTTGAGGCCGCGCCAGCGGCGTCAGGCTGCACAGCGTGGTTGGCCGGCAACTATGTATTGTCATAGATATGATTTCGTAGTCTCTGTAATGCTTTCTCGATGTAACTTATTCGTCGATCTAGTCTATCTATGTCGTCATTCCTCGTAATTAGCGATCGAGTGGGATGTGCAACGGAGTGACGCAGATCGTTTATTGCGTTAAATTCCCTCTTAAATTCCCGTTTGCTGTAATCTAGTGGCTGATATAACCCGTATAATAGTATTATCTCGATAAGTTCCGATAAAAATATATACTCAGTAACTTCTAGCTCTACACCTAGAGCTCGATCTTCCTCGTATCGCTTCTTTGTCTCGTCATGTCTTCCTTCGTTTTTTGGGTCATATATGGTTTTTTGTAGTACGCTCTCTTCGTCGACGTGTTGGTTGATAATTTTTCCTAGTTCTACTTCTATTTCGCTGATCATGCTGAATAGATACACCTTGACTGGGCGGGAGTTGATGTTTGCTATTGAGATAAGACCTACTATTGAATGATCGTGTTCGAGAAAAAAGTACCGCCTCTTATTCTGGGTGAATAGTTTTATTGTTTCACGAATATGAGTTGTCGCTGGGATGATGTCATCTTTCTTGATGATTGATCGCGCTATTGATGTGTAATTATTCCATTCAATAGTGTGAAAGTAAGATGTAAACCCGTCTCTTGTTTCTATTGGCAATACGTCGTACCTGTTTCTTTTCATGATATCTGCTGCTTCGGTTTCACTCTGTGCGTCATCTCTGACCTTCTTCCATTTAATAGTACTTATGCCAGCCATAGCCGCCGTAATCTGTTCTGTTAAATCTGTATTGAAAATATTAATTAATACTTGATCCTTCATTGTCGCTCCGCCTTTCTCTGATTTTCCTAGCATATTCCAGAGTATATCACAAAAGCTCCTATATTGTAGGGCACTGCTGCCGGCCAACGCATATTCTAAGGGCCACTGGAGGCAGGGCCATCGCATCTTATTCCGCATTCCCATCACGTTTTCGTGCAGTGTGCGTCGCGCCTGATGAAGGTTCGAGATGGTAGCACTTCGGCGTTTATCCGATATCGTGCATCGCCGAAAGGCCAGCCGGGTCACGCTCCATTCCTGATTCGCCCCAAGGTCGTTCAACAGGGGCCGGCGTTGGGAAACCTGCTCCAACCTTGCAGGAAAACCCCTCGGATTCCATATGGCAATGCAGGACTAGATGCGATGGCCCTGCCACTGGAGGCTTCGGAGTGTGGCCTGGGGCATATGACCATTGTCCATTTGCGGACAAACCTTGGAAGGGTTGAGAGGGAGGATGGTGGCACCAAGCGATCCTGAGCGGTTATCTCTTGCGGACAGATGTGCCGGCTCACCACTGATCGCCTCGTCTAGCGCTAGAGGTAGCGCTGTCCGCTCTGGAGTACATGTCCAGCGGCAATTAGATTATCTTGCACTCCAGATGCCGGACACAAAGCGAATCAGCAGGAAGAGACTGTCAGCGCTGCGGGCAGACACTGATGCCCCCGCATCGGCTTTATGCGCCATGTAGCCATGCTCTATGGTCTGACCGCGGGGTCGCAGAGGCCATGGTCTCATGGGTAGGAACAAGGATACCCAGGAGTTGTCGGCACTGCGGACATTCCGACCCACGGTTGTTCGTTGGCCTGTAGCCCATGAGCTCAGATGACCAGGATCCTGAAGTCGAGGGACTCATTGGGCTTCATGGGCTATCACTGGAAGGACAACCGTGAACCTTCCCTCCCTATGGTATCGCAGAGAACAATCCATGGCGAGAGGCGTTTCAAGGCGCCAGGACGCGCTCAAAGCAGGCTGAAGGTAGTGCGTGCGTTTGGTACAACCTCTCGCCGCGAGACGCAGAGGCGCACGAGGTCTGGGTCACCCGCCCATCATGCTATGAGTCACGGATGGTGTTTGGGGCTTGTACCAGGCGTAGGACACCCCGCCCATCGACCCGAGCGTGATCTATCCCCGTGCTGACAGCTGATCCTACAGGAGCGCGGTGACATGCCTCACCAGCGGTGGTAGACCATGATCATGAGATCGGTTCATGGGGTTCACTGGATTCATTGGCTACCACGGAGGCTTGGGCCATCACGGGCTACCACTGGCAGGTCAACCCTACCCAGCCCTCCCTATGGTATCGCAAAGAACGATTCATAGAGAGAGGCGTTCTATCGCACCAGGACGGGATGAACGCCATCTGAGCGAGGCGACTGCACTTGGTACAACCTCTCGCCGCGAGCCGCAGGGCGGCAGAGCCCTGCGCCACGCTTTATCATCCGACGTGTCATCGCTATTGCACCGCTGGCCGCGCTGGTTGACCCTGCCCTGTCCGCGGCTCCCCCTGGCTGCGCGCCCGTCCGCTCAAGCCTCGATTGTCGTGGTAACCAGCCCCGCTGCAATTGCCCCTCAGACGCACTGAGCGGCGCGCTGCGGCCTGTGCGGGCTCCTTGAGTAAAGAGGGTCACTCATTCGTTCTAGGCTCCTCGTAGGGGTGCTGAGCGCGTCTGGGGTTCCGCGCGCATGCCGAATGCCGGCGCCCCACTGTCTGCAAGCGGACAGACCCGGTGCCTCACCTCGGGCTAGCGATGCCTTGCCAGATGTGGGCCATGTCCTCCTCGTGATCGTGAGCGTTGGCCCCACCCGTAGTTGTGGGCCGACCGCGGCTGACTTCCGTGCGAGAACGCGGATGCTTGGCGACCACTCACCTGATCGCCGCATGCCGGGTCGGCCTCCCGGTGCCCCTTCACCCCCCAGACCCTCCGCACGGCCCCTTCGCGATACCTCAAATTTGGCTGGTCTCCTGCCGGCCTGCGACACTCGCTCTGACGAGGCATTGGGCCTCGTCGCTGTTCTGATGGAGCGAGCAAACAGATGGCCGACATCCCTATCCTCAACGTCCCCCACGGCCAGTGGTCGCAGCGGCACTACCAGACCCAAGACAAAGCGAGCAAGGGCAGAACGGAGCCCGCACTTCTGTGGGCAGACGAGCGTGCAGCCCAGCCACCTACGGCCGCTGACCCGCCGTCTGATATGCAGACGACGGGCGTAGGTAGAGCGGACATGCCTGCAGCGCAGCTTGCACCTGCCGATGCTCCCGTCGCGCACGAGCGGCGCGCGCAGTCAGCGAAGGGTGTGGCACGAGTCCCAGACCCATCAGGTCAGGCGGCCGTCTGCGCCAGCATCGCCTGTGGAGCGCCCCATCCTGGCTATGTCTTACAGCCGCTCTACGTCAGTCCAGCGTGCCGCGAGCAGCTGTTTGCCTTGTATCCTGGGCTGCGCACCAATGAGCGCTTTCGGCGCTTCTTTGTCTACCTGCTGATCCCTGATCATACCGAACAGGATGCGGAGGGCGTCGTCGGCATCCCGATCTCCCGCGAGCGGCTGGCCTGGATCGAGCAGCAGGAGGATCAGCTGCCGGGGCACCGCTATACCGGCGAACGGTTCTTGACCGCCTATCAGGAGCAGACGGGCCACCGGTTCCGCTATCGTGAGGCCCGCTACCTGGAACACCAGCCCCGCATGGTCGTGGACGTTGGCCTGTCTGAG
>JAAXUL010000278.1:0-2572 GCA_013336035.1 Chloroflexales bacterium | reverse complement strand
CGCGATCGCGCTGCTCACCGCGGACGTCGCGGTGCCGATTGACCAGACCGTCGAGTTCGTCACCGGACGCCGCTTTCGCCGGGACTGGGCCGCCCAGGAACGGCAGCGCCACTATCAGCATGCGCAGGAGAAGTCCTCCAGCTATGCGGAAACTACTGCGTTGCGCGACTATCTCAATACCCCGGCGGGCGTTGCCAACCAGCGGCAGCTCCTCATGCGGCAGGCCGTCACGAAGTATGGCGCGGAGGCAGTGGCGGTCGCCCTGCAACTTGAGTCGCCCGCAAGCCGGATCCGTAGCCTCGGCATCCTGCTCGCGATGCGGGTGCAGCCGCTCCAGTACTTCACGGCCTCGCGGCACAACAAGACTCGGCGGATCTTCCCGGCCAATGCTGGCCTGGGTATGCTGCCTCGGGCGGTGAGCGAGGTGCTCATTCAGGACTGGTGTGACTTTGATCTGCGCTACGCCCAGCTGGCGATTTGCGCCCGGCTGTGGCAGGTGCCCGAGGTGTTGGCGTTTCTGGAACAGGGCGGGCAGATCTGGGATGCGCTCCTCACGTACCTCGGCTGGCCGCTCGATGCCGGACACAAGAAGCCGGTGAAGACCGCACTCTACACGATCACCTTTGGGGCGCACCTGCCGAACCTGGCGGGGATGCTGGCGCGGGAGCATCCCACCCATCCGGCGTTGCGGGCGATGGGCGTGGACAGCTTCGTCACGACGCTGCTCCAGCACCCGCTGATTGCCGCGCTGTGTCGGCGCCGGCAGGTGATGCTTGATGACGCGCTGACGCGCGGGTTCATCCATGACTGCTATGGCGCGTACATCCCGGTGCCCGAGGAGGCTGACGCCATGGGACGCCAGCGACCGAATCCGCGGAGTGTGCTGGCTCAGGAGGCCCAGGCGATGGAGTTTGCCATCGTGGAGGCGGTCGTCAAGCTCGCGCAGACCACCAACGAGTTCGCCATCGTGCACTGGGCCCACGATGGCTTTACGGTGAGCATCCGGGATGCGCGGCGACGAGAGCGCTGGATCCAGCGGATCATCGAATGCGTCAACGCGCAGGCCGAGGAGTACGGTGTCCCGACCGAGCTCGAGCTCAAGCTGGCACCCCAGGCGGAGGGCGCTGGACGACGCGCAGCCTGATGACTGGCTATTAGTCACTGGCTGCAGTCGTGATCGCCGCCCCCAGGGTGGCGTTGACGAGCCCGCTGGAGCTACCCCCCAGACGCACTGGGCGACACGATAGGGCACACATAAACTCCTCGAGCACCTTGCGACGAATGTTTTGAGCGCCTCTCAGGGGCGCTCAGCACGTCTCGGGACACCTAACCGCTGGCACCCCATCCTCCAGACGAGCGTTCGCCAGAATCCCCCGCCCCGCAGGACGCATCGCAAATCCCCAGGCAACGGTGGATCTCCGCACCCGCCCCGATCCGGCCGTCGCCATGCATCAAACTTGGCTCCCTCCCGCTCGACGCGGTATCCAGGGACGGTACACGTTCCCGAATCTCGTCGAGGAGTCCCATGTCACCCCCAGCGTCGTCGCAACCCACACCTACCCTCCCGCTGGTTGACCTCGAAGCCATCCACCAGCGTAACGCCGCCATCATCACCCGGGTACAGGCGCTCCAGGACGCCGGCTTCCGCTGCGTCCCCGTGCGATCGGATGCCCAGAAGCAGCTGGTCTACCCCGAGAGTGGCACCCGATCCTACCTGCCGACTGCCTTCTGTGGCCATACCATTGCCATCCGGACAGGGCGGCTCGCTGACGGCAGCTATCTAGTGCGCCTCGATCTTGACCAGCATACAGAGACCCAGGACGCCGAGGCCGCCCTCGACCGGCTCATGCCGCTCATCGAGTCCCTGCCTGAGAAATTCGCCTACAAGCGTTCCACGGGCGGCCAGGGCTATGATGTCATCTTCCGCTCCCCCCGGGAACTGCCGAACAACCAGCGCTTTGCCCTGGATGGGTGCTGGGCCGGCGAGGTGTTCTGCGAACGCGGCCGGGTGGTCGATGCGGGCTGGATCGCCGGGAGCCCGGAGACCCTCGTGGTGCTGACTGAGCCCGAGCTTGACTACCTGCTGACCCTGGTCACGATCTACGGCACCAACACGGCCCAGGAGGTCTCCTGGCAGACCCGCAAGCGCGAGGGCTTGCCGCTGATTGCAGTCTATGAGACCGTGAATATCGCGCGGTTCCTCGGCCCCACGGGGATGCCCAAGAGTTTCGCGGGCAGCAAGCTGCCCCACCAGATCGCGCAAAGCAACTGGCGACGCCTCGGGACGGCGCGGAAGGGCCAGCGGAGCGAGGTTTACGCGATGTACGTCCAGTCCTTGATGCTGCTCGCCACCAGTTCCTACGGGATGACGACAGAGGAAAAGTGCCGCACGGTCGCCGCCATCGCCATCACCCACTGCCCACGCTCTGACCAGTCGCGCGAGCAGATCGCGAACGACACGGCAGTGCTGATTGCGCGCATCCTTCACGGTGACCCCTACGCCCACCGCACGGGGAACTTCCTGGTGCCGGCGTGGGCGGCCGCGTACCAGGCCCCGGTGCGCTCCCGTGGG
>JAAXUL010000005.1 GCA_013336035.1 Chloroflexales bacterium | reverse complement strand
GGCGAAGCGCTCTTTGATCCCGCCCTTGACGATGTCCTTCAGCTGCACCACACCCAGGACCTTGCCCTTGTCGGCCACCACCAGCGGCGTGCCGCCGCCGCGGGCGATCGTCTCGACGCTGGCACGCACCTCGGGCGGAAACTGCCCGCCCTGGCCCTCCACGTAGCGCTGGATGGAGTCGGCCGCGCCCTTGCGGATCAGGTTGCCGTTGAGGTTCACCCCGCTCATACGCGTCTGGGCGGTGAAGGGCACGAACTCGGCGTGCAGCTCGTGCACGTTGCGCTCGCGGATGCCGTACCTCTCCTTCGCCAGCACGACGATGCTGCGGCCCTCGGGCGTCTCGTCGGCCAGCGACGCGAGCTGGGCGGCGTCGGCCAGGTGGGCCTCGCTTACGCCGTCGGCGGGCAGGAAGGCCACCGCCTGGCGGTTGCCCAGGGTGATCGTGCCGGTCTTATCGAGCAGCAGCACATCGACGTCGCCCGCAGCCTCGACCGCGCGACCCGACATCGCGATCACATTCGCCTGGATCATACGGTCCATGCCCGCGATGCCGATCGCCGAGAGCAGCCCGCCGATGGTGGTCGGAATCAGGCAGACCAGCAGCGCCACCAGCACCGTCACCGTGACCGGCGAGCCGGTACCGTTGGCGGTGACCGCGAAGAGCGAGAAGGGCAGCAGCGTGACCGTGGCGAGCAGGAAGATGATCGTCAGGGCCGCCAGCAGGATATTCAGGGCGATCTCGTTGGGCGTCTTCTGGCGCCTGGCGCCCTCGACCATGCTGATCATGCGGTCGAGGAAGGTCTCGCCGGGGTTGGCGGTGATGCGCACCACCAGCCAGTCCGAGAGCACCGTGGTGCCGCCGGTCACGGCCGAGCGGTCGCCACCGCTCTCGCGGATGACCGGGGCGCTCTCGCCGGTGATCGCGCTCTCGTTGACCGAGGCGACGCCCTCGAGCACCTCGCCGTCGGAGGGAATGGTGTCGCCGGCCTCGACCAGCACCACGTCGCCCGCCCGCAGGTCCCCTGAGGAGACCGGGCTATGGGACGCCCCATAGCGCGGCTCGCGCAGCTGCTTGGCCTGCACATCGCGACGGGACTTGCGCAGCGTGTCGGCCTGGGCCTTGCCGCGGCCCTCGGCCATGGCCTCGGCGAAGTTGGCGAACAGCACGGTGAACCAGAGCCAGACGCTGATCGCGAAGATGAAGCTGGCCGGCGCCTCGCCCTGGCCGACAAGGGCCTGGAGCCACAGCACCGTGGTCAGCACGGCGCCCACCAGGACGACGAACATCACCGGGTTGCGCAGCTGCACTCGCGGGTCGAGCTTCTGGAAAGAGGCCACGATGGCCTGGCGGACAATGGTGGGCTCGAAGAGGGGGCGAGTTTGTGTTCCAAGTGTCATTGTTTTGGGGTGGCGGTCCGCAGGGGCGCAGCATGCCGCGCCCTTACGCCGCCCATAACAGGTCTTATCGCCACTACGGGCCGGTCACCCGCTACGCGCCTACCATCATCAAGTGCTCGACGATCGGCCCCAGGGCCAGGGCCGGGATGAAGGTCAGGACACCGACGATGATCACGACGCCGATCAGCATGGTCACGAAGAGCGGGGTGTGGGTGGGCAGCGTGCCCGGCCCGGCCGGCACGGTCTTCTTGGCGGCCAGCGAGCCGGCGATAGCCAGCATCGGCACGGCCAGCCAGAAGCGCGCGAAGAGCATCGCCAGGCCGCCGGTGGTGTTGTAGAAGGGGTTGTTGGCACCCAGCCCGGCGAAGGCCGAGCCGTTATTGTTGCCCATCGAGCCGAAGGCGTAGAGCACCTCGCTGAAGCCGTGGGCGCCCGGGTTGTAGATGCTGGTGTAGCTGATGGCCGGGTCGTAGAGCGCGCCCTTGCCCCAAGGGGTCGCCACGGCCAGGGCGGTGAAGCCGAGCACGAGCGCGCAGGGGATGAGGATGACCAGCGAGGCCATCTTCATCTCGAAGGCCTCGATCTTCTTGCCCAGGTACTCGGGCGTGCGTCCCACCATCAGCCCGGCGATGAAGACCGCCACGATCGCGAAAGCGAGCATCCCGTAGAGCCCCGAGCCCACCCCGCCGTAGATTACCTCGCCCAGCTTCATCAGAAACATCGGCACCAGCCCGCCCAGCGGCGTGAAGCTGTCGTGCATGCTGTTGACCGAGCCGTTCGAGGCGGCAGTGGTGACGGCGGCCCACATGGCCGAGTTGACCACCCCAAAGCGCGTCTCTTTACCCTCCATGTTCCCGCCGGCCTGCAGATCGCTGGCGACCTGGTCGACGCCGAGGGCGGCGAGCTGCGGCGTGCCGGCCTGCTCCTGCACCACGCCGAAGACCAGCAGCGGCACAAAGATAATCGTCATCGCGGCCAGCACGGCCCAGCCCTGGCGCGTGTCGCCGACCATCTTGCCGAAGGTGTAGCAGAGCGCGGCCGGGATCAGCAGGATGGCCAGCAGCTCGAGGAAGTTCGACAGCGGCGTGGGGTTCTCGAAGGGGTGGGCCGAGTTGACGTTGAAAAAGCCGCCGCCGTTGGTGCCCAGCTGCTTGATCGCGACCTGCGAGGCGGCCGGGCCCATCGGCAGCACCTGCTCTGTCACGACGTTGCCGTCGCCGTCAGCCGTCGCCTGGAGCAGCGGCACCGTGGTGTAATCGTTGAAGTTCTGCACCACGCCCTGCGAGACCTGGAGCAGGGCCAGGATGAGCGCCAGGGGCAGCAGGATGTAGAGTGTCGAGCGGGTCAGGTCGACCCAGAAGTTGCCGATGGTCTGCGCGCTGCGCCGGCTCAGGCCGCGGATCAGCGCCGCGACCGTGGCCATGCCCGAGGCCGCCGAGACAAAGTTCTGCACATTCAGGCCGAGCATCTGGCTGAGGTAGCTCATCGTCACCTCGCCGCCGTAGCCCTGCCAGTTGGTGTTCGAGGCGAAGCTGGCCGCAGTGTTGAAGGCCGAGTCGGGCGTGACCGCGCCCAGGCCCGCCGGGTTGAGCGGCAGTACGGCCTGGAGCCGCTGGAGCCCGTAGACGACAAGCATGCCCAGGGCGTTGAAGAGCAGCAGCGCGACCGCGTACTGCTTCCAGCCCTGCTCCTCGTCCTCGCGGGTGCCGAAGAGCCGGTAGAGCAGGTGCTCGACCGGGGCGAACAGGGTGTTCAGGCCGACGCTCTGGCCCGCATAGACTCGCGCCATGTACCAGCCCAGGGGCTTGGCCAGGGCCAGCAGTACGACCAGGAAGAGGGCGATCTGCAACCATCCGTTGGTAGTCATCAGAACAGCTCCGGGTTCAGCAGGGCGACAAAGAGGTAGACCATGAGCCCGAGGGCAAGCAGCCCACCGACCAGATAGAGCGTCGTCATCCTTTCCCTCCCATCAGCCGGTCGCTATACTCGATCAAACCCCACGTCAGCGCGAAGAACAGCACAGTAAGCCCCAGAAAGACCAGATCCATGGCAACCACCCCTCCCGCTGTGTTTCCTGACCTGCTGCTACTGTAGGACAGAACCGCGTAAAGGCGCTGTATAAAAAGCGACCGCCGGCGTAAAGAACCTATATAAATTGTTACGGGTAGCTGGAGTCCGCCGTACAATGGGTCCAGTACTTTTTTCACCAACCCAGTTGGGCATGGGAGAGAGGGGATTCGGAGAGGGCCTGGCCCTCTCCGACCCTCCCATGGCCGAACAGCTTGGCTGTTTGTGCACGAAGCAATGAGTAACCATACCCGGCCCGATCCCGACGCCCTGCTGGCCCGCGTTCAGGCCGCTGAGGCCGCGCAGGCCCGTGGTCGCCTGACGGTCTTCTTCGGCGCCTCGCCGGGCGTCGGCAAGACCTACGCGATGCTCGAGGCCGCCCACGACCGCCGAGCCGAGGGCGTCGATGTCGTCGCCGGGGTAGTCGAGACCCACGGCCGCGCCGAGACCCAGGCCCTCCTCGCCGGGCTCGTATGTCTCCCGCTCCAGGAAGTCCCCTACCGCGGCGTGGCCCTGCGCGAGTTTGACCTCGATGCCGCCCTAGCCCGCCGCCCCGCGCTCATCCTGATGGACGAGCTGGCCCATACCAACGCCCCCGGGACGCGCCACCCCAAGCGCTGGCAGGATGTCCACGAGCTGCTCGCCGCCGGCATCGACGTCTACACCACGGTCAATGTGCAGCACCTGGAGAGCCTCAACGACGTGGTGGCCCAGATCACGGGCGTCGTGGTCCGCGAGACGGTACCCGACAGCGTGGTCGAGCAGGCCGACGAGGTCAAGCTGATCGACCTGCCCCCCGACGACCTGCTCCAGCGCCTACGCGAGGGCAAGGTCTACTTGCCCCAGCACGCCGAGCGAGCAGTGCACAGCTTCTTCCGCAAGGGCAACCTGATCGCCTTGCGCGAGCTGGCCCTGCGCCGCACCGCCGACCGCGTCGATGCCCAGATGGAGGCCTACCGGCGCGATAAGGCCATCCGCGAGCCCTGGCCGACCGCGCTGCGCCTGCTGGTGGGCATCAGCTCGGGGCCGTCGGCGGAGCGCCTGGTGCGGGCGGCCCGGCGTATGGCTGCGGGGCTGCACGCCGAGTGGATCGTGGCCTATGTCGAGACACCGGGCGAGCTGCGCCGTCCCGAGGCCGAGCGCGCGCGGGTCATCCAGACTCTGCGTCTGGCCGAGCAGCTGGGCGCCGAGACCGTGACCCTGAGCGCCGCCAATGCCGCCGCCGAGCTATTGGCCTACGCACGCACCCGTAACATCAGCAAGATCGTGATCGGCAAGCCCGAGCGGCCGCGCTGGAAGGATTTGCTCTTCGGCTCAGTGGCCGATGACCTGCTGCGCACCAGCGGCGTGATCGACATCTCCGTGCTCTCAGGCGACGCTGGCGGCACTGACCCGCCCTTGCGCGAGCAGCTGCGACCCACCAGCCCCTGGCAGACCTACACGGCCGCGCCCACCCTCGTCGCACTGTGCACCCTGATCGCCCTTGCCATAGACAACTTCGGCATCGGCGAGGCGAACGTGATCATGGTCTACCTGCTCGGCGTGCTTGGGGTCGCCCTCGCGGGCGGGCGGGGGCCATCAGCCCTCGCGGCGGTGCTGAGCGTGCTGAGCTTCAACTTCTTCTTCGTCCACCCGCGACTCACCTTCGCCGTCACCGACGTGCGCTACCTGATCACGTTCAGCGTCATGCTTGTCGTGGCCCTGGTGGTGAGCAACCTGACCATCCGCTTCCGTCAGCAGGCCGAGGCCGCCCGCCAGCGCGAGCGGCGTACCGCGGCGCTCTACGCCCTCAGCCGCGAGTTCGCCAGCACGCGCGGCATGGCAAATCTGCTCCAGGTGGCGGTGCGCCACATCCACGCGGTGTTCGACAGCCAGGTCGTCATCTTGCTGCCCCGTGCCGACTGCTCGCTCCAGCCCTGGGGCGACTGTAGCGGCTGGGCCAGCACACTGAGTGTGCGCCAGCTCTTCGGGCTGAGCGCCGCCGAGCAGGGGGTGGCGCAGTGGGTCTTCGACCACGCGGAGCAGGCGGGGCTGGGCACCAACACCCTGCCGAGCGCCGAGGGGTTCTACCTACCCCTGACCGGCTC
Source organism: Chloroflexales bacterium (assembly GCA_013336035.1). Lineage (GTDB taxonomy): Bacteria > Chloroflexota > Chloroflexia > Chloroflexales > Chloroflexaceae > CAIWXH01. The sequence continues at coordinate 23,280 of JAAXUL010000005.1, read as the reverse complement.
GCGGGCCAGCGTGGGTGTGCTGGGGGTACGCCCGGCCAACCGACAGCGCCTGCTGAGCCCTGAGCAGGTCCATCTGCTCGAGACCTTCGCCAGCCAGACCGCCCTGGCGATCGAGCGGGCCAATCTTGCCGAGGAGGCGGCCCGGGCGACGGTGGCGGTCGAGGCCGAGCGTCTGCGCGCGGCCCTGCTCTCCTCGGTCTCCCACGACCTGCGCACACCTCTGGCAATTATCACCGGCGCCCTGACCAGCCTCATCCAGGGCGGCGCAGAGCTTGATGCCGCGACCCGCGACGATTTGGCCCAGACGGCCGCCGACGAGGCGCATCGGCTCAACCGGCTGCTGAGCAACTTGCTGGAGATGACGCGCCTGGAGGCCGGGGCGGTGCAGGTGCGCAAGGAGTGGCAGCCGCTGGAGGAGGTCGTCGGGGTCGCCGTGGCCCGCGTGGCCGACGGCGAGGAGCGTCCCGGGCTGCTGCCGGGCGAGCGCCCCTTGATGATCGATCTGCCATCCGACCTGCCGCTCATCCCGCTCGACGGCATCCTGATCGAGCAGGTGCTGGTGAACCTGCTCGAGAACGCGGTGAAGTATACGCCGGAGGGGACGCCGATCACCCTACGAGCGCAGCGCGCGGGCGCGGCCGTGGAGGTGGCGGTCGCCGACCAGGGGTCGGGGCTGGCCCCCGGCGACGAGCGGCGCGTCTTCGACAAGTTCTACCGGGGCGGCACCGACCGCAGCCGGGGCAATGTGGGGTTGGGCCTGGCGATCTGCCAGGGTATGGTCGAGGCCCACGGCGGGCGCATCTGGGCCGAGAACCGGCCCGAGGGCGGGGCGGTGTTCCGCTTCACGCTGCCCATCGAGGGCACCCCGCCCCAGATGCCCCCGGAGGCGCCCGCCAGGCCGGTAGTGGCCGCGGAAGCAGCAGTCCGTTGATAGGATGTTTACGCCCACGCGCGTATACCAAACACGCGCCAAACGTCGCCTGGCCTATCATGCTGCACAGAGCCCATCTCTATAAGGTGCTATGGGCGCGAACCATCGTTTCATCGCTTGCTACAAAGGTTGTTGCAATGAAACATCCTGAGCACGTCTGGTGGCGCCGACGTGGCGCGCACCTGCTGGCATTAGCCACGCTGTTGGGCCTGGCGGTCTGGGCGCCCGTCCCAACGCCCTGGCAACTTTCCTTCCGCCTTGCGCTGATCCTGGTGCTGTACATCGCACTGGTCGCCCGGATCTGGAACGATGCCCGCCAGAGCTTCGACCCCGACGACCCGCAGATCTCGTCCCGCTGCCGCCAGACAGTGCGCCGCATACCATCGCCGCGCACCGCCGCGCCGCGGACGCTGCCTCTGACTGAGGTGCAGCGCACCTATCTTTCGACGATGGCCGCCGTCGAGGCCAGCCAGCGGGAGGAGGAAACCCATGGGTGAGCTCCTGCTCGGTGCCGGCATGGCCGCAGCCTTCTTTCCCGCCGCCTACGTCCTGATCCGACTTCTCGATGCGATTGGGTCGCGCCGCGCCCGCCCGGAACGCCCTGGCAAGGCTCGCGGCCGTGTGCAGGCTAGTCGCCCGGCCCCTGAAGCGCGCACCGAGGATGCACTGAGCGCTGATGGCGCGACCGTGTCGCGCCATTCGTGACGGTGGCGCACGCCGCTGCTGCTAGCGCTCCAGCTTGTACGGGACGCTGATGACCGTCTTGCCGGCGCGGAACATCAGGGCCGTGCGCAGGATCAGGCCGGTCTGGTTGTGCAGCAGATGCTCCCACCAGTGGGCCGGCACGAACTCCGGCAGGATGACCATCAGCTCGTCGTCCTTGTAGCGGCTGCCCACCTCCTCGAGGTACTTGAGTAGCGGCGAGATCAGCGAGCGATAGGGCGATTCGAGGACCACCAGCGGCACATCACAGCCCCATTCGCTCCAGCGCCCGCGGATCTTCTCGATGTGCTCCGGGTCCAGGTTGATCGTCACCGCAGTGACGTTGTCAGGCGCCAGTGACTTGGCGAGCTGGAGCGCCGGCAGCGTGCCCTTATGCAGGCCGCTCACCAGCACGACGGCAGTGAGCCGGCGCACCGCCTGCGGCTTGTCCGCCGTGGTCAGCGAAAGCTGCTCGGCCACGCGCACGTAGTGGGTATGGATGGACTGGAAGATCAGCACCAGGAGTGGGATCAGCACCAGCACCGCCCAGGCGCCGTGGGTGAACTTGGTCACCGCTAGTACGACCAGCACCACCGCGGTCAGCACCGCACCCAGCCCGTTGATGCTCAGCCCGCTGCGCCAGCCCGCCTCCTTCTCGCGCAGATGGTGGAGCACCATGCCGCCCTGCGAGAGCGTGAAGGAGAGGAACACGCCGATGGCGTACAGGGGCAGCATCGCGATCTCGTTCGCCCGGAAGTAGACCACCAGGGCGGCGGCGAAGAGCGAGAGCACCAGGATGCCGTTGGAGAAGACCAGGCGGTCGCCGCGCGAGGAGAACTGGCGTGGTAGGAAGCGGTCGCGGGCCAGCAGCGAAGACAATCGCGGGAAGTCGGCGTAGGCGGTGTTGGCGGCCAGCACCAGGATGAGGGCCGTGGCCACCTGGATGATCGTGTAGACCGGGCCGATCCCGAAGGTGGTGCGAGCGATCTGCGAGACAATCGTCTCGTGGGTGGCCTCGTTGGGGATGGCCGTCAGCCGGTCAGCTAGCCAGGTGATGCCGAGGAACATCGCGCCCAGGATGCCGACCATCCAGCTCAGGGTGGTAGCGGCGTTTTTCGCCTCGGGCTGCTTGAAGGCGGGGATGCCGTTGGAGATGGCCTCGACCCCGGTCAGGGCCGTACAGCCGGCGGCGAAGGCGCGCAGTACCAGCCAGAGCCCCAGGGCTTCCGCGCCGTGGAGCTCCGGCTCAATCGCCTGGACGACGGGCTGTTCGGTGCCCAGGAGAATGCCGCCAACACCCCAGACGATCATCGCCAGGATGCCGACGATGAACACATAGGTCGGCACGGCGAAGACGGCGCCGCTCTCCTTGACCCCGCGCAGGTTGGCCAGGCCGACGATCAGGATACAGAGCAGGGCGATCTCGATGGCGTAGTTGGCCAGCCAGGGCGCGCCCCAGTTGCCGGCGAGCGAGGTGATCGCCGCCACGCCGGCCGAGATGCTGACGGCCACGGTGAGCACGTAGTCGATCAGCAGGGCCGCAGCGGCGACCAGACCCGGCAGTTGGCCGAGGTTCTCGTGGGCGACGATGTAGGCCCCGCCGCCGTTGGGGTAGGCGTGGATGGTCTGGCGGTACGAAATGGCCACGACCACCAGCAGGAAGGCGATCCCGCCGGCGATAGGCAGGCCCAGGCCCAGGGCCGAGGCCCCGCCGAGAAGAAGCACGGCCAGGATGGCCTCGGTGGCGTAGGCGACCGACGAGAGCGCGTCGGAGGAGAAGACCGCCAGGGCGGTGACCTTGTTCAGCCGCTCGTGGTGCTGATGTTCGGTGGCGATCGGCTTGCCGATCAGCAGACGTTTGAGCGATGAGGCCATACGGGGACAACTCCTCTGTGGGCGCAACGCGCCGGTTTTAGGCAACAAAAAGCGCCGACGCGGCAGTCGGCGCGAGGGGTCGGCTGACGTGGGAACGGCCCGGGAAGCGGGTGGAGCTCACCGGTGAGCCGCTCACAACTTTGTAGGCACGATCATACTCCCGGCGCTGGGCCGAAACAATGCCGCGGGCGTAAAAATACTGTATAAATTGGCGTAACCGATCACGGGCGCCACCCTGGTCGGCGCCATAGCGCATTGTGTAGTCGCTCCAGCTGCGTGCTAGCTGCCCGGCTGGTGATCCTGCGTCAGCACCCAGAGCCCGGCGAAGGTGAGGGTGACCAGGGCAACTTGAGCAGCCTCGCGGCCAGCCAGCGACAGGTGAAGCTGGTGCAGCCAGAGCAGCCCAACCAGCATGGCGGCAACGAGACTGCCCGGCGTAAACCAGGTGCGAAAGGTCTTCATGGGGGCCTCCAGACCGGCGGTGTGCACACCGGATGGTGCGCTGGCGAGCGCAGCGAGCCGCGTGCACTGGCGCGCAGACAGCCCCACTCTATGCCGAGGCCCCGTAAAAATGCCACAAAAGGGGTGTAAAGATCGCGTATAAACCCGCCGTGCGCCGAAGCGTGGTCACGGCGAGCCGGGTCGTGCGCCCACGCGCCGCTCCACTACCCAGGCAGGTCCCCGCCGGCACCTGGGTCGAAGCGGTAGCCGACGCCGGGCTCGGTCAGCACATAGCGCGGCTGGGCCGGGTCGTCCTCGATTTTACGCCGCAGCTGGTTGATAAAGACACGCAGCTTGGCCGTCTCGGGCGCCCCGTGCTCCCCCCAGACCTCGCGGAGCAGGGCGCTTGGTGTCACTACCCGCCCGCTCTGGCGCGCCAGCACGCGCAGGATGGCGAACTCGGTCGGCGTCAGGTGGAGCTCCTCACCCCGGCGGGTCACCCGGTGGCCGGCCAGGTCGAGCAGCAGATCGCCGGCGCGCAGCGCTCCCCCCTGGCCTTCTACCGTCCGCGCGGCGTGGCGGAGCGCGACTTGGATACGGGCCAGCAGTTCGCCGATACCGAAGGGCTTGGTCAGGTAATCGTCCGCGCCCAGGTTGAGCGCAGCCACCTTGTCGGCCTCACGATCACGGACCGAGAGCACGATGATCGGCAGTGGCGACCATGTGCGCGTCCGCCGGAGGACTTCCAGACCATCGAGCCCGGGCAGGCCCAGATCGAGCAGGATGAGATCCGGTCGCCAGTCTGGCAGCAGCGCAAGGGCGGTCGGCCCATCCTCGGCCGTGGTAACGACGTAGCCATTCGCCTCCAGGGTCAGCGTCAGGAAGCGGCGAATCTGCGGCTCATCATCGACAATCAGGACCCGCACCGCGCTCATGATGCGCCCTCGTGCGTCAGGGGCGCCGGCACCAGCCCGGTGTCGAGATCCGGCAGCGCCGGGGCGCCCGGCGGCAGGAGCGGCAGGGCGATGGTAAACACCGCCCCACCGTTCGGGGCGTTCGCGGCCCAGATCCGCCCGCCGTGGGCCTCGACGACGCCCTTACAGATGGCCAGGCCGAGCCCAATGCCTGGGGCGCGGCGCTCGGGGGCGGCCACGCGGAAGAACTTCTCGAAGAGCCGCGGCAGCGCCTCCGGCGGGATGCCTGGCCCAGCATCGGCGACGCAGAGCCACAGCCCGTCCGAGTGGAGCGAGGCGCTGATGGTGATCGCCGTCCCGTCAGGCGTGTGCTTCAGGGCGTTCTCAACCAGGTTGGTCAGAACCTGGTCGATCAGCGCGGCGTTCACCCAGATCGGCGGCAGGGCGTCGGGCAGCACGACGCGCACGGGTCGCGGGCCAATCTGCGGACGCAGCCGAGCCAGGACTGCGCCGATCAGGTCCCCAGCGTCCTCCCAGTCGCGCACCAGGTGCAGCACGCCGCTCTCGATTCGCGACATCGCGAGCAGATTCCCCACCAGGCGGTCGAGGCGGCTCGCCTCGGTCAGCAGGGTGTCGAGCATCTGGACGCCGCGCGCGCTGTCCCATGACACATCACGCGCCCGAAGCGCGCTGGCGACACCGGTAATCGTCGCCAGAGGCGAGCGCAGGTCGTGCGAGACGGAGGAGAGCAGGGTGCTCTTGAAGCGGTCAGCCGCCTCCAGAGACTCCTGCGCGCTAAGCTGCGCCGCGAGGCGGGAGCGCTCGGCGGCGAGCGCCGCCTGGCCGGCAAGCAGTGCGAGCAGCTGGCGCTCGGTTGCGCTCAGGGTCTGCCCGGGCCACAGAGTCACGACCATTGTGCCAACGAGCTGGTCGTCGATGCGAAGAGGGGTGTGGACGGTAGACCCGGCGGGTGGCGGCTCGCCTGCCGGGGCGACAAACGTCCGCTCACCGGCGGGCGTCTGTATGGTGAGGGCGCAGTGCGCGATGCGGAGCAGCGCGACGGAGGTCGCCGCCACGGTCGGCAGCGTGGCATCCAGGTCAATCTTGGCGCTAATCGTCTGGCTCAGATCGTAAAGCGACTCGAGAGTGGCAGCGCGCTGGCTGATCTGGTTGGCCTGGCGCCGGACCAGCCCCGCGAGGCTGCTGGCGAAGAGCGCGGCGAGCAGGAAGAACCCGAGCCGGGCCATGTCCTGCGGGTTGGCCACGGTGAGCACATACAGCGGCGCGACAAAGAAGAAGTTGTAGGCCAAAAAGCTGAGCACGGAGGCGACGATGCCGGGACCCGTCCCGCCGAGGGTCGCCGCAACCAGCACTGCCAGCAGATAGATCAGCGAGAGGTTGGCCGGCTCGAGCCGCGGTCGGGCCAGCACCATACCGAGCGTCACCAGGGAGGGGCTGAGGATGGCCAGCGCGTAGCGACCAACGCTACGGGGCGCGAAGCGGAGCCGCCGCGGGCCGAAGCCGCGGCGCCCACGCCGCCCCCATCCTGCATCCCACCCAGTGCTCATCACCCGCCCTCGCCGCCGCCAGTACGTGTGCCGCACCCCACCATACCATGCTCGGGGCGTGCGGTGCCAGTCCAGCGACAACCACCGTATGGCGGTGCGGCGTCACAGCGCCGCAATGATTGGGACAGCGGCGCGTCGCTTCGTCGCAGAGTCTGCCGCTAGTCCAGGAAGCGCCAGGGTTCCGCCGCCATCTCAACTTTGGTCATCACGATCAGCCCGACGACGCCGACAATCGCCGAACGGAGCACCAGTCGCACCAGATCAACCGGCTGGCTGGCGGCCACATTGCCCTGCCAGACGAGATAGGCTGTCCCAACGACCGCCAGGACCCAGCAGAGCCAGAGCACCACCTGGAGGCTCAGATCTGGCCGCAGGTCGTCCCTCGCCGCCGGTCGCTCGCGATCCGTAGCGTGACGCGTCCTGAGCAGCATCGGTCACCTCCTCCTCGTAGCCCACGCACGTCACTAGCCGTGCGTGCCCTGATTGTACAGAGAGAGGCGTTCGGATGGTGTTTGCACGATGACGCCGCACGTAAAGATTGTATAAAGCGCTGCGGTGCCCGAGCCGGCCCTAAGCCATCCCCACGAGAGGAGGGTGCATCCTGCGGAATGACGGGGCCGGCGGGCTCACCCCCGCGGCCAGTACATGATCACGAGCACGCCGAGCAGCGCGATGCTCGCACCGATGACGTCATAGCGATCCGGCATCGTCTGATCGACCTGCCAGCCCCACACGAGCGAGAGCACAATGAACACGCCGCCGTAGGCCGCGTACACGCGCCCAAACGACGCCTGCTGGAGAGTCGGGATCACCCCGTAGAGGCACAGGACCAGTCCGCCGGCCACACCAAGCCAGAGGCTTTTCCCCTCACGTAGCCAGAGCCACACCAGGTAGCCGCCGCCAATTTCACACAGACCGGCCAGGAGGAAGAAGAGCAGCGATTGTGCGATGGCCATCATCATGCCTCACAGGGGTATGCTGAATTCTGGCACGATTATACGGTCAACCGCAAAGCAGCGTAAGGCTCCCACACGGCGCAGCAACTGACACTCCTTGCGCTGGGGTTGCCGCGCGTGGGGCGCTGATAAATGGTAACGATGAGCACCTGCCCATAGCGGTAAGAGCTCGGTAATGTGCGCCAGGGTCGACCAGCAGGGCAACACCCTGATGCTGGCAGCGCGTGCTGCACCACTACAGGAAATCACTGCCGCCCAGGCCAGCGATAGCGATGGAGGCGCTCTCATCGATCACCTCAGTTCCAGGGAGCGGAGCTGGCGTCTCTGGCATTGCGACTGTCGAGGCGATCGGCGCCGCAGTCTCGACGCCCAGCAGCGCGAGCCTCCCGGTGCGCCGCAGCAATGGCATGCAGAGCAGCAGCCGTTGCGCGACCAGGCTGGCGATGAGGTGCTCGGTGGTACCGGGCGGGAGCTCCGCCCCCAAGCCGGCCACCTCCGCAAGCGTGATCTCGAGTCCGCGGCGCCAGAGGCGATAGGCGAGCTCACTCTCGGAGCCGGCGTCGGTGAGGTAGGGCCGTACGACCGCGAGCAGACTCTCGTCGTGCCGCGTGATGCGCAGCCCAGCGATGAGTCGCCGCGCCCCGCTCTGCGGCGTGCCATTCGGTGGTCGCGGGTCACGCCGCCCTGTGGTGCGTGCCATGGCTGCCTCCTACTTCCCGGCCGCGCGGAAGATCAGGCCGAAGAGCGCGCCGATGGCGTTCAGCTGGCTGGCCAGCGGGCCGTCCACAAGGAGATAGTCCCGCCCGGGCTCCTTGGCCTCGTGGGCGAGCACCTCGGCGAGCAGCGGGCGGAGCAGGAGCACGCCGCCGCCGGTGATGGCGACAAACTGGCGGCAATCTCGCACCTCCGCCAGGACGTCGGCGACCATCGCGTTGCCCTTACTCGCCACGGCCTGCTGCACCTCGGTCGCGATGCTGACGCTCCGGCTCGCCCGCGTGACGGTCTGGCGCACGAGGGCCTGCTGGGCCTCCACGTCATTGCGGATTAGCCCGGCGAAGGCCCGGTCGGTGCGCAGGGCCCGGGCGATGCGGATGGTCCCGTCTCCGGGCCGGCGGTTGATCATCTGCGCTGGGCTAAACGCCACCTCGCAGACGTGCAGGTCGCCCCCGCCGATGTCGATCACCCGTAGGCCGGCGATGTCGCTTACGGCCTTGCCGTTCGGTGCGCGGGTCAGGGCGACGACCGTCCCCGCGCTCTGGGCCTGGGGCAGCACGGTCGCAACCTTGATGAGCCAGTCCTCGCGCTGCTGGTCGTCATCCGTTCGGCTGATCGCCCACACTTTCCCCTTGAGGTGACGGGCCAGCGACTCGCGCGTCCGCGCGTCGAGGGTGAGCTGCTCGACACCCTTCTCGTCGCGCTCGATGACGATCTCGGTGTTAGGCACCGCCAGGGTGAGGGCAATCTGGTGCTCGCCGGGGGCGTAGCCGGTCGCCCGCAACAGCTCGACGATGCCGGCGCCGATGAACCAGCGCTGGCGCTCATCGTCGAGGCGCTGGATGGTCGGGCCGAGGCGCAGGGCGTCGCCCTGATGGGCCAGGGCCACCTCGCCCGTCCAGAAGCTGACCCCATCGCAGCGATAGGTTACCTCCTGGCGGCCCTGGATCTCCTGGGCCATTGCGAACGCGGTGGGCACCCGAATGGTCGTCAGGAATGATCGCGGTGGTGCCCCTTCGCCCACCGCCGAGTCGAGCCGCAGCGTCGCGCCCTTGAGGGCATCATTGCCGTTGTCGATGGCGACCGGGATGAGCGTCGCGCTGCCGAGGCGGACGGTGGGGCGAACCGTGAAGACGGCGGGAAGTCCGGCCGCCCAGGCATGGGCGACCAGCTGAAGGATACTGCCGTCAGGGGCAGGCAGAATAGGCTGCATCAGGCGGTCCTTTCTGGATCTGAGGCCGGCGTACAAAAGCGTACGCTTTTGTACTGGTCACTGTCTCCGGCGCGTACAGAACAGTACGGATGTATACAGGCTGGGACACGGTCTGCTTCTCACCCGTCGTGCTCCATCCCAGGAGCGACGAAGGGTAATGGGTTACACGTGAACCCTCGTTGGGATGCGGTGGGCTTGGCTCCCGTCGTGCCACATCCCAGGATCGGCGAAGGGATAATGGTTTACACGCCTGCCCTGATCGCGGTCCTTGTTCGGAAGCCCAAGCCCGGGATGGCAGGTGCTGTGTCTCTAGTCTTGGCAGGGGCACCGCAACCGTATTGCAGGACGTCGTTCGACGCGTGATCAGGGGGGTAGCCCTGTGAAGGCACGGCCGCTGCGACGCCGCGCATCACGGCCCGCTGGCGCGCGGAAAAAGGCGACGGAGCGTGGCTCGTTTGTTCGATGCTGAAGCGTATTCTCCTCCTGATCGTGGAAAGCGTTCCTGCCCCTGATCAGCGGAACGGGGGGCGGAATGGGCGGGGGGGAGGTGCCGAAGAAATGTCTTCCCCCGCATCTCGCCCCGGTCGGTTCCGCCTGCGGTTCTTCCCCTCGCCGCAGCGCGGCCACGCGCTATGGCTGAGCGGAGGGGAGGCACAGGGGCGTCTGAGATGGCGTGACTGTCAATCATTTCTCCTCGCCTCACGTGGTGCCGGGCGGTGGGCGCGGTCGAGCCGGTGTCAGGGTGATCCGGGCGCGGCGCCGGCGTCCTCGCGCGGCGCGATGATGGATCACGCCGGCTATGAATCGCTTCTTGTGTGCCTGATCCGTCATCGCTGGACCAGGTGCTGGCCCCGCGTCGTGAGTAATTCCCTTGCCGTCGGGTTGCTCAAGGTGCTGCTGGGTACTTCTCGCAGGCGCCTCTCGTCCGCGGCGCAGCAGCACCAGTCGTTCGTAGTGGCGTACCCCGCCCCGTGGCATCGGCGCGCTGCGACGACGGGTGATGAGGCGGAGATGGAGCCGGGCCGCCACGTGGGCCAGATGCCGGCGCGTCGTCACGACGCTCGCCTGGGCGGCGGCGGCCAGATCGACAACCTCGATCACCCGGGCGCCTCGGTCGAGCAGCTGCTGGACGGCGGCGCAGAGTCGGGCCCTGGTCGCCCGCTCGCGGCCGCCGTTGCTGGTCGGGCTGGTCGGCGCCTCGACGATCACGGTCGGGGGCAGGCCTGGCAGCGGTAGGCTGAAGAGCAGGGTGATCTGCACGTCGGGGTGATCGAAGGGCCGGCCACGCAGGGCGCACTGGAGCAGCTCAGCCTCACGCCGCTGCTGGAGCAACGCGTCGAGGCGCCGGTCGGCGAAGGCCGGCACCCACACGCGCCACACCGCCCCGGTCGCGTCCGTGAGGATGCGTCCCTCGGTCACAACCCGCTCGTCGAGCGGCTCCGCGTCGTCGGCGAAGAGCGCCCGGCCCTCACGCACGACGGCGTCAAGGTTCGGGTGGTAGACCTGGGCCAGGATCACGTCGTAGCCCTGGTAGGCGTTGGAGCCGCGCAGCGCGCCGTAGTGGGCGACAACAACATCGGTGTGCCCCCGCGCGGCGAGGCCGGCCCGCAGCGCTTCTTCCCAAGCGAGGGTGCAGACCACCAGGGTCTTGCGGCCCGGGCGGATGTGGCTCGCCACGTCCTCGATCCAGCGGTCGCGTTGGCGGCTCGCGGTGTCGGCTGAGTGGCTCCGGAGGCTGCGCTTGGCCCAGTCGCGCCCGACGACCTGGATCACGCGGGCGGCCCCGGCGATCGCGGGCTGCTCGACGCGCACCGGGGTGCCTGGGAAGAGTGCCCGCAGCAGGCCGGCATTCGCGGTGGCGTCAAGGATGATCTTCGGCTGGTCGGCGCGGGCGAGCCGCCCGATCAGGTGCTCGACCCGTAGGAACAGCTCGAGCCGCCCGCCGCGCGCCTCGATCCGGCTGGTGGTGCGCCGGCCCTCGTGGTGCAGCCGCAGCTCCTTGGCGAGTTGCGCGAGCAGGGTTGCCGTGTGGCCTGGTGGCAAGGCCTGGTAGTCGGCGAGGGTCGCCCCGGTCGGGAGCCCGATCAGCATGTTGAGCTGGTCGGGCGGGGGTAGCTCGGCCTGAGCGCTCGCCAGCATCGTCGCCAGATCGGCGCCATCGCGCTCAGCCTGCCGGGTCAGCTCGTCGAGGAAGAGCACGCCGCCCAGGGTGCGGTCGGTCGTGGTGGCGACCGCCTGGGCGACCCAGCGCAGCGCGGTCTGGATCGCCGGGGCCTTCAGGGAGGCCCGGCTCATCGCGGCCAGGTCGGCGGTGGTGAGCTGGACGTGGGTGATCAGCCCGGCCGGGTCGAACTCGTCCAGCACGACGACCCCGGCCTGCTCCCACCAGCCGGTCGCCTTGAGCAGCGGGGCCGAGGCGAAGAAGTCGCCCTCCTGCCCAAACTGGCGCAGATAGCGACAGCCCCCGACGAAGGGGCAGCGGCGGGCGCAGAGGGCGTCCTTCACACTGTAGCCCTTCTGGGCCAGGATCTGCGCCTCGGCGAGCTTGCGACAGTTGCCCGGGTGCCGGCCAGCGAGCGGGATCAGCGCGATGCCCTGCTGGTCGTGGACCTGCTCCTTGCGCTGCGCCGTCCAGACCAGAAAGCCGCTGCCATCATCACCTGTTGGCACCGTCTGCATCCACTGCTTGAGCCCAAGGGCCGTGTTGAAGCCCTTCCCGGTGCCGGGCGGGTGGACTAGCACCAGGAAGCCTTCGCCCGCAGTGGCGTGCTGCTCCACCAGGGTTGTGATCTGCGCGCGGGCCTCGGCAAGAGTGGCGGAGGGCAATGCTGCCTGCGCGACCGAGAGCTCGGTCGCGGCCTCGCGGATCGTCAGCCGGGTCGGCCGTTCGCGCCGCGCAGGATAGGTGCTGGGCAGCGGCAGGTTGTGGCGCTCCAGCAGGGCCGGCCCGAGCGAGCGGTGGTAGTCCAGGAGCAGCGGGGCGGTGGCGATGAGCTGCCGGAAGCGGTCGGCGCCCGCGTCGGTGAGGAAGGTGTCGATCTCGGCCTTCTCCTGGCCAGGGGCCAGGGGCAGCCGGGCGACTCGTACCCGCAGCCCGGCTGCCGCGCAGACGGCCCCGTGGCGCAGACTCCACTGCTCCTCCGGCGTCAGTACCAGCAAGCCGTCCTTGCAGGCACGCGGCTGGCTGTCGTAGCACAGCACCACCTCCTCGACGCCTCGATCGACAAGCTGCCGCGCCCACGCCTCGCGGAAGACGGTGAGGCCGAGCTGCCCGAGGGTCGGCGCGTCGAGTTCGCCGGCGTGGTAGGCTTGGAGCGCCGCGAGGGCCTTGAACTCGGCCTCGGTGATGATGACCGTCTTTGTCCCTGGCCTGAGGCTGTCCCAGCCGAAGGGGAAGATCGCGCCCCGCTCGCTGTAGGGGCCGAGGGAGCGGTAGCCCTTCTGCCCGTCGTAGGTGCGCGTGCGCAGGTCGACGACCTGGCCATCGGCGATGTACGGGAAGACAATCCGGCCGCGGAGGTTCCAGTGGGTGTGCAGCCGCCCGTCGTCGTCCGTGACAACCAGGCCCGCCTCCTCGGCGAAGGGGAACGTCTCGGGGCAGGTCTCGCGCAGGTAGGCGACCAGGCTGTCAGGGTCGCGGAGGGTGACCCCGAGGACGTAGCGGCTGATCGTGTCGTCGCTGAGACCCCGCTGGTGGAGGTACGCCTGGGGCTCAGGGTGGCAGGGGTCGCGCAGCCAGGCATGTGCCCAGAGAACGGTGGCCTCATAGAGCTGCCGGTAGAAAGGGATGTGGGCCGGGTTCGGCTCAGGGCGGGGACGCAGACGATCATCATGGATGGGCGCAGCACGTTCGGCACGTACCGTTGCCGGCTGCTCGTCGCGATCCAGGTTCTTGAGTAGGCCGCGCCGGTCACAGACCCGGCACCAGTAGCGCTCAGCCGGTCGGCTGCCGCTTGCCTCCATCCAGACGTGGAAGCGGTCATCGCCGCCGTCGGCGCAGAACGGGCACGGCCCGACGTAGACGTGAGCCGTGCGGCTCACGCGACGCATAGGCTGAAGCCGGGGATGCAGCTGCTCCGCGTAGCGCACGGCAACGCACTTCCGCCACCGCTGCGCGCGGGCATGGCGATGCCCAGCCGTGCCAACCGCGTTGACACGTGCGACAGCGGGGGCTATGGTGGGCGCAGCGGCCCCGCCTGGGGCTTCAGCTCAGCTGCCTACGACCGCTGCCCCCAGGCTAGCGGGTCGGAGGCGCCGCGCTGTCGCACACCACGATCAGGCAGGGCGTCACGCTCAGAAGGAACCTGTAGGGGCTACGTGATGATGTGGCGCTGCTGATAGTCGCGCAGGGCCTGGACCGGCACGCGGCGCATGCGACCCTCGCCAACTGCCGTCAGCTCGCCGCGGGTGATCAAGCGGCGGATGGTGCGGGAGTCGTAGGCGAGCAGGCGGGCCGCTTCGGCGATGGTGACCTGGAGTGGCTCCAGGCGCTCCGGCCCATCGGGCAGGCTCAGCGGCATCCCAGGATGCTGGCTGTAGGGAACCAGGGGGCTCGACGCCATCGTTTTAGCTCCTCTCGGATTAGGCCCCAGGTGCGTGACACCGGGCGAGACTCGTCATGCCCCATCAGCATACGGGCGTTTGCCGAAAGTGGAATAGGACAAAATTAGGGGCAAAATGGGGGACACGGCAGGGCTCTCCCGCACTTTCCGTGCTCGAGCTCCAACCGCCCGCTTGGTCTCAAGAGAGTGTGGCTTCAGTAAGCCATAAGCCAAGCTATTGCTACCACGATTAGCCCGCCTGCACGCAGAGTGCGGGAGAGCCCACGGCAGACGCCGCCCCACCACCAGCCGCAGCGCGGCTGGTAGGGTCGACGCCGCGCAAGCGTTGCGCGAGGTGGGGTCACGTGGTCTGGGCCGGCTCCGGCAGCCGTAGAAGGTGACGTGGGGGTGGATCAGATGTAGTACATCAGGTTGCCCGCGCGCTCGCGCTTGCTCTGGCAGAGCTCGTCGAGGGTGCGCGCGGCGAGGATCTGCTCGAGGCGGCCCCGCAGCGTGGTCCAGACCTCGCCGACCAGGGCGAGATCCTCCGGCACGGTGGGGCCCAGGCCGTCGCGCGCCGGCTCATCGGGCAGCAGCGGGCCTTCCAGCACGGTGAGGATCTCGAGCAAGGTGATCGCCTCGGGGTGGCGGGCGAGTAGATGGCCGCCCTGGGGCCCGCGCAGACTCTCGATCAGCCCGCCGCGGCGCATCGTGATCAGAAGCTGGTTGAGGTAGTTGACCGGGATGCCCTGCCGGCGGGCGATCTCCTCGCTCTGGATCGGGCCCTCGCCGAAGCGCTGGGCCAGGTCGAAGAGCGCCCGCAGCCCGTAGTCGCCTTTGCTCGAGATGCGCATGCTACTTCCGATATCTTTATCAGGTGCGGTGACAATGGTCGTTCATCGTCGCTGCAGGGGGCGGCGCCGGCCCGGGCAACCCGTGTGGGAGCCCAGGCACCCAGGCACTGCACGACTCCCTGCGTGGGCGCCGCTGCTGCGCGGTGCCCGCAGTGTAGATGTAAATCTTAGCTGTTTGCCTGAATTTGTCAAGATGCTCGTGATTCTTGCCCGCACGTCCCTCGCCGCTTGACAGGCGCGCCGGACCTGCGTATAGTAGGAATTACGATTAAGTTGCTCTATAAAGTCAACATATGTCGCGCGCATAGGAGGCCCTGATGGCCCGCAGCTACGCTAAGTTCGAGTTCTTCCACAGCACTATCCTCTTCGCCGAGGATGAGTCGCAGCAGCCCACGCTCGCACGCGCCGTATGAGCCCCTACGATACCGCTGTGCAGGTGGTCGCCGACCAGGCCCACCTGCTGCACCCCCAGCATCACCCGAGCGACCACCTCGACCCGCAGATTTGGGTTGCCGGCGAGGGCGCCCTGATCACCAACAGCGCGGGGCAGACCTTCCTCGACGGCCTGAGCGGGATGTGGAACGTCCACGTCGGCCACGGCCGCCGCGAGCTGGTCGAGGCCGCCGCGGGCCAGCTCTCTCGCCTGGCCTTCGCGTCGTCGTACATCGGCGACACCAGCCTGCCCGCCATCGCCCTGGCCGAGCGGCTCAGCACGCTGCTCTACCCGACGATCAATGCCTTCTTCTTCACCAGCGGCGGCGCCGAGGCGAGCGACAGCGCCTTCAAGACCGCGCGCTTCTTCTGGAAGACCCAGGGGCGGCCCGAGAAGATCAAGATCATCTCGCGCACCCTGTCCTACCACGGCTCGACCATGGCCGCGAGCAGCGCCAGCGGTGTGCCCGCGTTCTGGGAGGTGTTTGAGCCGCGCGTGCCCGGCTTCTTGCATATCGAGTCGCCCTACCCCTATCGCTTCGCCGGCGGGGGCGACGGCGTCACCCCGGGCATCGCAGCGGCGAACCTGCTGGAGGAGGCCATCCTGCGCGAGGGGCCCGAGACCGTGGCGGCCTTCATCGCCGAGCCGATCCAGGGCGGCGGCGGCGGCGTGATCGTGCCCCCCGCCGACTACTTCCCGCGCATCCGGGCGATCTGCGACCAGTACGACGTGCTGCTGATCAGCGACGATGTGATCACCGGCTTCGGGCGCACCGGGCGCTGGTTTGGGCTGGAGCACTGGGGGGTGGAGCCGGACATCGTGCAGTTTGCCAAGGGCATCACCAGCGGCTACGTGCCGCTGGGCGGGATCGGGGTCTCGGATCGGATCAAGGCGGCGATCGACGCGGCCCCAGCGGGGCGGCGCTGGATGCACGGCTTCACCTACTCGGCGCACCCGGTCTGCTGCGCGGTGGCCCTGGCGAACCTCCAGATCATCGAGGGCGAGGATCTGGTGGAGCGTGCAGCTCAGCACGGCGCCCATCTGCTGGGCCGGCTGAAGGCGCTCGAGCAGCTGGAGCACGTCGGCGAGGTGCGCGGGCTGGGGCTGCTCGCCGGGGTCGAGATCGTCGCCGACCGGGAGACCAAGGCCCGCTTCCCCGCTGAGGCCGGGGTCGGCAAGCGCCTGCGCGCCGAGCTGACGCGGCGCGGGCTGTACACCCGCGTCCTGGGCGAGGTGATATGCCTGGCCCCGCCGCTGATCACCAGCGTCGCGCAGCTCGACCGTATCGCCGACATTCTGCACGAGTCGATCCCTGCTGCGCTCGCACGATAGCGCTGGCGTACCACCGACCTGCACTGAAAGGAGCCATCCCGTGTCTCGCATTCCCCTCGTTCGCCGTGAGGAGGCCCCGCCCGAGATCCAGGCTGAGTACGACCGGGTCGTGCAGGAGCACGGCGTGGTCACCAATATGAAGGCCACGCTGCTGCACTCGCCCACGGCCCTGCACGCCGTGCTGGAGTGGTATACCCTGTTTGAGCGGGTCAAGCCGGTGCTCGGCAGCCGACTGGCGATCCTGTTCTGCCACGCGATCTCGCGCGAGAACGCCTGCGAGCTGTGCCTGACCTTTATGCGGCGCGAGATCATCGACGGGGGCGAGGACCCGGCGAGCCTGGTGCTCGACGAGCGTGAGCAGGCGGTGGTCGACTTCGGACGCCAGCTGGCCGCCGACGCCAACCGGGTCTCCGACGCGCTGTACAGCCGCCTGGCCCAGCACCTCAGCCACGCGCAGATCGTCGATCTGACCGTCTTCGGCGCGCTGATGATCGTCAACAATGTGGTCAACAGCGCGCTCCAGGTCGACCTCGACGAGTCGCTGAGCGCCTACCGCATCCAGCCCGAGCAGCTCCTCGCCTGAGTCAGGCGGATAGGGGGCCTTGCAGCGCGGAGGCCCATCGGCGCCTCCGTGCTGCTGGTCACGAGGATCGTGATGGGCCCACGCGTGCGCCACGTCGCACGCTCATGCGCACGCGGAGCTTCTGGCGCACCAGTGCATAGACGGCCGAGTAGGACAGCCGGATCTGGTGCTGCTGCCAGAGCCAGTCGACGATCGCCTGGTAGGAGCTGAAGTACGCTGGGGCGGCGAGCAGCGTGCGCAGCTCGGCCTCGATCACGGGCGTCACCGTGGGCGTTTTGCCCGGCGGCACATAGCACGCCAGCAGCGCCGCCAGCCCGCCGGACTCGTAGCACTCGAGCCAGGCCCCGACCGTCTCGCGGTGGACGCCGAGGGCCGCGGCCGCGGCGCGGCGCGTGCGAGCCTGCTTGCTGGCGAACAGGTAGAGCATCTGGATGCGCTGGGCGCGCTTGACATTGCGCTCAGCCTTCAGCAGCGCCTTGAGCGCCTCTGGGCGCTCGGTGATCGCTGGGATCGCCCGGTTCATCAGCACTCCCCGGCTCAGATGTAATACATGATATTCCCCGCCCGCTGGCGCTTGCGCTGGCAGAGCTCGTCCAGGGTGATCGCCGCAAGCAGCCCCTCGACCTGCTCGCGCAGCTCACTCCACAGCTCGTTCACCAGATCATGGTCCTCTAAGAGGCTCGGACGGTGCTCGTCCCGGACGGTCTCACCGGTCAGCAAGGGACCCTCGATAGCGATCAGGATCTCACGTAGCGAGATCGCCTCGGGCGGACGGGCGAGCAGGTGGCCGCCCTGCGGCCCACGCAGGCTCTCGATCAGCCCGGCGCGACGCAGCACGATCAGCAGCTGGTTGAGGTAGTTGACCGGGATGCCCTGGCGGGTGGCGATCGCCTCGCTCTGGACCGGGCCGCTGCCGATGTGCTGGGCGAGATCGAAGAGGGCCCGCAGGGCGTAGTCGCCCTTGTTCGAGATGCGCATAGGGTGCCTCAGCAGTGCACGCACGATGGGAAGGAGGCGGGGCCGGCAGCAGGCTCCGCCAGCCGAAGCGGCGGCTGGTGGACTGCCGCACGCCAGGTGTCGTCGAGCACGCGGACCTCGGGGTAGCCCAGGCTGCGCAGCAGCAGGTAGGTGTGGGCGGCGCGCATGCCCGAGCTGCAGTAGGTGATGATGCGCCGGTCGGGCGTGATGCCCAGGCGCAGCAGCTCGGCCCGCAGCTCGCCGGGTGGGCGCAGCATGGCCCAGCTCCCGCTCGGGGTGCCGTTGCTCCACTCCCAGTGCACCGCCCCCGGCAGATGCCCGGCGGCATACTCGTGGGCGCCCCGCACATCGAGCAGCAGCACCGCGCGGTCACCGGTGTGAGCCTGGAGCCAGGCCAGGTCCACCCGCTGGGCTGCATCCTCGCCGAGGGGGAAGCTGCGCGGGTAGGCCAGGATGGTGCCCCGGGTCAGGGCAGCGCCCGCGCCGACCCAGCCCTCGGCCCCGCCGCTGAGCACGGCGGCCCGCGGGTGCCCATAGCGTCGCAGGGCCCAGACCACCCGCCCCGCGTGCATTCCCCAGACATCGTCGTAGGCGACCACGGTGGTCTCGGCGTCGATCCCCAGGCGCCCCATCAGCGTGGCGAAGACCGGCGCCGGCACCAGCGTGACCGTCTGGTCGGCCCGGGTGAGGCTCAGGGCGCTGCGGTCGAGCCAGACCGCCCCGGGCAGATGGTCGGCGGCATAGCTCGCGCGGTCGCGCACATCGAGGATGCGCAGCCCCGGGTCACCGCAGCGCGGCGCGAGCCACCCCGGCTCGACGATGAGGGCGGTGGGCGTGAGCGCTGGGGCCTCGCGGGATGGGGCGGCGCGTGATCGATTCATAAGGGCTTCCCTTGTGTCCGAACGGGCGCATCGGCTAGCGGGTCGTAGCGGTTCCACCGACGGCCCCGGCGCACTCGAGGATGTAGCGCAGCTCGCCGAGGGCCTGGGCCGTGCCCAGCAGCCCGACGAACCCAAGCCCGACCGCGACCAGCGGCCAGGCCGCCGCCGTCCGTTGCCCAAGGCGCGTGAAGGTTGCGATGGTCATGGCTCGTCCTTTTTGATGCCGCACGCAGGGCTTGCGCGCAGTTAGCGGGTCAGCAGGCCCGCGTCGATGACCAGCTGGGTGCCGGTCACAAAGCGGGCGCGCTCGGAGGCGAGGAATAGCACGGCCTCGACCACATCGGCGGGCTCGACCCAGGGCACCGGCAGCAGATTGCCCGCCGAGCGCTCGGCGATCGCCTCGGGGGTGGTGCCCTCCAGGGCGGCCAGCCCGTCGTTCATCGGCGTGTTCACCCCGGTCGGGTGGATCGAGTTGACCCGCACCCCGTAGGGCGCCAGCTCGATCGCCCAGGCCTTGGTCAGCCCGGTCAGCCCCCACTTCGAGGCGGTGTAGTGGCTCATGCGCCCGAAGCCGCGCAGGCCGGCCACCGATGAGTTATTGATGATCACCCCGCCCTGCTGCGCGATCAGCAGCGGGATGACGTGCTTGGCGACCAGCCAGGCGCCCTTGAGGTTGATGTCGAGCACGGCGTCCCACTGGGCCTCGCTCAGCTCGTGGGCCAGGCCGTAGGCGGCGATGCCGGCGTTGTTGAAGAGGATGTCGATCCGCCCCAGCTCGGCCGCGGTCTGCCGCACCGCCGCGGCGACCGCCGCCTCGTCGCGCACATCGGCGGCAAAGACCAGGGCTCGGCGGCCCAGGCCCTCGACCTCAGCCTGGAGCGTGCGCAGCTCGTCGGCCTCAGCCAGGCGGTAGCCGGGGTAGTCGAGCTGGCGGGCCACGTCGAGGGCGGCGATATCCGCGCCCTGCTGCGCCAGGGCCAGGGCCACGGCCCGCCCCTGGCCGTGGGCCGCCCCGGTGATGAACGCGACCTTGTCGGCAAACTCAGCCATGGCGCCTCACATATTCCACATCCGGCAGGCGCTTAAGCCGTTCACCCCTGGCTTAAGGCATCAAGACGCGCTGCCTGACGTTCTACGTTCTACGTTCTACGTTCGGCTCAGGCGGCGGCGAGGGCCTGCTCGAGGTCGGCCAGAATATCCTCGATATCTTCGATACCGATGGAGAGGCGCACATACTCGTCGGTGACGCCGCTGGCCTGCTGCTGCTCGGGCGAGAGCTGGCGGTGGGTGGTGGTCGCCGGGTGGACCGCCAGGCTCTTGGCGTCGCCGATGTTCACCAGGTGCGAGAACAGCTTCAGCTGCTCGATGAAGCGCTGGCCCGCCGCCCGCCCGCCCTTGATCCCGAAGCCGACCAGCCCGCTCTGCCCTTTGGGCAGGTACTTCTGGGCCAGGGCGTAGCTCGGGTGGTCGGGCAGCCCGGGGTAGAGCACCCACTCCACCTTGGCGTGCTCCTTGAGGAACCTGGCTACGGCCAGGGCGTTATCGCTGTGGCGCTGCACCCGGAGCGAGAGCGTCTCGAGGCCCTGGAGAAACAGGAAGGCGTTGAAGGGGCTCAGGGCTGCGCCCAGGTTGCGCAGCAGCTGCACGCGCACCTTGGTGATGTAAGCCAGTTCCTTGAAGGCGTCCACGTAGACCAGGCCGTGGTAGGCCGGGGTGGGCTGGGTGAACTCGGGGAAGCGCCCGTTGGTCCAGTCGAACTTCCCGCTGTCCACGATCAGGCCGCCGATGCTGGTGCCGTGGCCGCCGATGTACTTGGTGGCCGAGTGGACCACGATGTCGGCGCCGTGCTCGATCGGCTTCCAGAGGTAGGGCGTCACCGTGGTGGCATCGACGATGACCGGCACGCCCGCGGCGTGGGCGACGGCGGCGATGGCCTCCAGGTCGAGCACGTCGAGCCGGGGGTTGCCGATCAGCTCGAGGAAGACGGCCTTGGTGCGCTCGTCGATGGCGGCGGCGAAGCCGGCGTAGTCGCGCCCATCGACAAAGCGGGTGGTGATGCCGCGCAGGGGCAGCTCTTCCTGGAAAAGGGTGTAGGTACCGCCGTAGAGGTCAGTGGACGAGACGATGTTGTCGCCGGCGGTGGCGAGAGTCAGGATGCTGAAGGAGACCGCGGCTTGACCTGAGGCGAGGGCCAGGGCCGCGACGCCGCCCTCGAGGGCCGCGATGCGCTGCTCGAGCACGTCCTGGGTCGGGTTGCCGACGCGGGTGTAGATGAAGCCAAGCTCTTCCAGGTCGAAGAGGCGCGCGGCGTGCCCGGTGTCCTTGAAGGTGAAGGAGGTCGAGGCGTAGATCGGCACAGCGCGAGCGCCGGTGGTGGGGTCGGGCACCTGGCCGCCGTGCAGGGCCAGGGTGTCGAAGCCGGTGAAGCGGATCTCGTCAGCAGTCATGAGGATACATTCCTTCCATCGAGAGCGTGAGGGTGAGCGGCACGACAGCGAGCACAGCGCGAGGCTGACCCGAGGCTGGCAGGGGCCAGCGGGTCCGTCGTGAGCAGATGCCGGTGAGGGCGCGCGCTGACGAGTAGCGGGCGCCGCGGGGTGTCCAGGCTCAGCGCGCGCAGGCCGGACGGCAACAGCCCGTCGTGGTGGCACGACACGGGTAGAGGAGAACTGCGACTGGGGCGACCCACGCCACGGAGAAGGAAGTATGTGTTTGCAGCATGAGCGCGGCCCTTCCTGTCGGGCGTGAGCCGGTAGTCTGTGGCAGAAATATCCTAATATAGTTACGCTGGATTGTCAAGTAGATCGAACCCCGGCGTCCTGGCCGGGTCAGCAAGCTGGAAGAGGGCCTCTGGGGCCAGCGCCCAGCCAACGGGCTGGAAGCCGCCGTGGCCCGGGGCCCGCTCGTACAGACCATCGAAGTCCCCGGCGGCGATGGCGTGCAGGGCGCCGACCAGCTCATCGATCTCGCTCTCGCTGCTGTACAGGCCGAAGCTGGCCCGCACCAGCCCCGGCAGTCCCTGCTCGCAGCCGGCGTGCTCCAGCGTCAGCAGCCGGCGCACATAGGGCTGGGCGCAGAAGCTGCCGCTGCGTACCGCCACCCCCGCCTCGTAGCTCAGGATCGCCGCCACCAGGTGCGGGTCGTAGTTCTCGAGGCAGAACGGGATCACCCCCAGGCGCTGGCTGGCCGTCGCCGGGTCGGGGTCGCCGTAGAGCCACAGGCCGGGCACCGCGGCCAGCTGCTCGAGGGCGTAGGTCGTCAGGGCGGCCTCGTGGGCGGCGATGGCCTCAAAGCCGATCGCCTCCAGCGCCAGGCAGGCCGCGGCCAGGGCGATCGCGCCGACCGCGTTGGGCGTGCCGGCCTCCTCGCGCGCCGGGCCGTCCGCCCAGTCCACGCTGCGCGGTGTGACGTGGCGCACGCTGCCGCCCCCCGCGAGCAGCGGTGCGCCGCGCTGGAATGTGTCGGCCCGCCCGATCAGCGCTCCAGCCCCGTAGGGCGCGTAGAGTTTGTGCCCCGAGAGGGCCACGTAGTCGAGGTGGGCCGGGTCGCCCAGGTCGCCCAGGTCGATCCGCCGGTGGGGCGCCAGCTGGGCCGCGTCCACCACGATCTCGGCCCCGTGGGCGTGGGCCAGCGCCGCGAGCTCGTGGATCGGGGGCAGATAGCCGGTGACGTTGCTGCCGCCGGTGACCGCGACCAGGCGCACGCGCCCGCGGTACTGGCGCAGCAGTTCGGCGTAGTGGTCGAGGTCGAGGGCGCCCGCGGGGGTGGCCCGCACGTGATGCACCGGGGCCACGCTGCGCCAGGGCAGGTCGTTGGAGTGGTGCTCGAGCTCGGTGCTGAGGATGACATGGCCGGGGGCGAAGGTGAGGCGCCGGGCGAGCAGGTTGAGGGCCTCGGTGGTGTTGCGGGTGAAGATCACCTGGTGCTGGCCGGGGCGGGCGCCGACGAAGCGGCCGACCACGGTGCGGGCCTGCTCGTAGGCCGCGCTGGCGGCCTGGGACTTGAGCCCGGCGCCACGGTGCACGCTGCTGTAGACGCTCAGGAAGCGCTCGACGGTGGCCTGGACCTGGCGCAGCGGCGGGGTGGTCGCCGCGTTGTCAAGGTTGATGGCCGGGGCGGACGGCCCCTCGCGCCGGGGGAGCAAAGTCGCAAGGCCAACGATCTGGGCGCGAACGGCGGCGAGGTCATAGGCGCTGCTGGCGAGCATAGCGGGCTCCTGCGGGGCTCATGCGGGCCGCGGCCTGCAAAGCCAAGCCCCTTCCACAGGTATGTGAAAGGGGCTCGTATCCAGACTCGCCCGCTCATCTTCCAGTGTCGCTGCCGGAATTGGCACCGTGCCGGGGGTGGGTTCACCCGGGGGTTGC